>NZ_JBPAOH010000233.1:0-7920 GCF_050875635.1 Tolypothrix sp. VBCCA 56010 | reverse complement strand
CTATGGAGGTCTACAAATTAGACCCAAAAAAGTTTACTGGTTACCCAAAGCCACCTAGTTATATTGACGAGAAAAACATTGTCAAATTTAACTACCAAGCTATTAAAGCTAGAAAAAAGCGAGAACTTGACAAGCGCGAACAAGCCCGCAGAGATGAAATTCGCAAAAGGACTGCTCCGGTCGAACCTCCTGACCCAACACGAGTAACAAGCCGTAACCCTAGTTGGGAGCAACCTACCCCGACTAGCAAGCGCCCGACCCAACCACCACCACCATCAGCCGCCAAACCACCACCCACGCCAAATACTAGCGGTGCTAGAGTGTCTCCGAATGTCCAACCGACAGCAAAATAAGCACCTGCAGCGTATGCTCCCGCCAACACCGCCAAATTCAGCACCCAGTAACAAACCACCATCTTCCTTATCTAATCCAGTTCCTGATGCTGTAAGTCCTCAACCAAAAAACCAAAATCCCGAAAACAAAACGCCAGAAAAAGACCCCTCACCTTTTCCTTTTATTCCACCTATCCCCGCTAGGTCTCCAGATTTTCAAGGCCCTAACAGTCCTAACCCACCAACTCCAGGCGATCCTTGTGGTAATAGCCCTTGTGGTTCAGCAATTCAAAATCAAGTTAACAGCAATGACGACAAGTTGAACCAATTAAATGCTTTATTAAATGGTCTCGATTTGAGTCTTCTAAAAGTAATTGATAACAAGCTTGGTCCTCAAGCACCAGGAGGGCTTTCAACCCGAATTAGTAAATTGTCCAAATGGTTACATCTTGATAGAGCGTTAGAGGATGTTTTAAAAGTCTAAACGAGTAAAAAATTACGCGAGTCGCCTAACCATAATTCGTATCATTGCAATGTAAATAAAAGTTTCGGAAGTTTCAGGTAATATGAGCTCGCTCCTTACTTAGTCTTCTATACCAATTAAGCACGAGCCTAATGTTCGCTCCTTCACCCTGCGCTTTGGTAATAGGACAAAACCCCTCAACTCCTGTGGGTCTGAGAACTATCTCAACAATCCACCGGAATACATCCATAACGAGCGCGCATAAAGTCTTCCCCTCGATAGCCACCATCCATCCAAATCGTATGTAAACGATTTAGGCGATCGCAAATCACAACTTCCGTCCGACCTTTGGGGACTTGGCGCGAAGTCGGCGTGGGTGGGTATTTGGGTCAAATGCTGCCTGAAGCGGGTAAGCGAGTTACTGGGGATTCCTACTATTCAAATTCCGATGCCCAAACGGTCGGAGAACTTAAAAAACAAGATTACCTCACATAAGAGAAACTTCGATTCGTCGTCCTCCAGCATCGCGTCGTCAACTGCATCTCATGGTTCCTGCCTCCCCTTTCCCCAATCATAAGCAGATGCTACAACGCGCTTAACCCGCGCAACGCACTGCCTCCCCTTTCCCCTTCCCCTATTTGATATAAATCCATCACCTGGGTAAGAGACAGTCTTGATTGAACGCTTAGGGTAAGTGGCGATGTATGACCAAGCCTTAGATGCTCTGAGGCTGTACAGCCTATCATGGCGGCGTTATCGGTGCAATATTTCATTGGGGGAAATAACACGCGCAGGTTACGCTCGCAGGCGGCTGCTTGTAAATGTTTCCTCAAACCGCTGTTGGCGGCTACGCCTCCACCGACGGCGATAATTTTCAGATCGTAGTCAAGGGCACAGGCGATCGCTCTTTTGGTAAGCGATCGCGCTACGGTTTCTTGAAAACTCGCCGCAATATCCGCTACAGGTACTTGCTCGCCATTTTTCTCGAATTGTTGCACTAGTCGCTGTACCGCCGTTTTTAATCCGCTAAAACTCGAATCATACCGATGATACCCGCCACCCGGTAAGGAAACTTTTCCTTCGGGCAAAACAAAGGCTTGCGGATTGCCTGACTGCGCCAGTTTATCAATCATCGGTCCACCGGGATAGCCCAACTTTAACAACCGCGCTACTTTATCAAACGCTTCACCTGCCGCATCATCGCGAGTTTGTCCTAAGGTTTCGTATATACCACAATCTTTGACATAAATCAAGCTTGTGTGTCCGCCGGAAACCAGTAAGCTAAGAAAAGGAGGCTTGATAGTTGGCTCGCTTAGGTAAGTCGCGTAAATATGACCTTCAAGGTGGTGAACTCCTAAAAATGGCTTATTGTGTATTATTGCCAGGGTTTTGGCGGCAGTTAACCCCACCAAGAGCGCTCCCACTAGTCCGGGGGCACAAGTTGCGGCAATTCCGTCGATTTTTGCCCAATCTAGTTTTGCTTGTTCGAGGGCTTGAGCGATCGCCTGATTTATCGTTTCTAGATGCTGCCTGGATGCCACTTCTGGTACTACCCCGCCATACTGCTGATGAACCGGAATTTGCGAGGCAACAATACTACTACAAACTTGACGATTGTTTACAATTGCTACGGCAGTTTCATCGCAGCTGGTTTCTATCGCTAAAACGGTTGCCATGACAGGATTATGGTTAATTGAGACTTGATGTCGAAGCTTTAACTTTTATTTACTTAAACTTTACTCGGTTCCCAGGCAAGAGTATGATGACTTCCTAGTTATGCTGATAAACACTGTACAAGCCGCTTCGTTTTGTACAAAAACTTTTTGTTTCGTAATAAAAGGAAACAACTCAATGAGACGATTGTTTACTTTGGTTTTGGCGATTTGTCTAATGTTCAATTTTGCCCCGCCAGCAAAAGCTTTAGGGGCTGACCTTGTACCCTGCAAGGACTCTCCTGCTTTTCAACAACGGGCAGCAGAAGCGCGTAACACTACCGGCGACCCTGCCTCAGGGCAAAAGCGATTTGAGCGTTATGCCCAAGCTATGTGTGGTCCAGAAGGTTTACCTCATTTAATAGTCGATGGTCGTCTAGATCGCGCTGGTGACTTTATAATACCGGGCATTCTCTTTTTGTATATCGCAGGATGGATTGGTTGGGTAGGTCGCGCCTATCTGCAAGCCATCAAGAAAGAAGGTGGGGACGTAGAAAGAAAGGAAATCATCATCGAGGTGCCAAAGGCATTTTCACTGATGCTGTCAGGCTTTACTTGGCCCCTAGCCGCCGTGAAAGAGTTGCTTTCTGGCGAATTGACAGCTAAAGATACCGAAATCCCCATTTCACCACGCTAACAATACACCTCAATTTTACTTATTTGGGAGAATGATTCATGCAGCAGAACTATTTCCTTAAATATCTTTCCCTAGCACCAGTTTTGCTATTCGCTCATTTGATTTTTGTTGCCGTTTTGTGGATTGTATTTAACAACTTGTTCCCCGACCTACTTTTCCACCCGATGCCATAATCGACGGAATTAAACAATTTTGTTAGCAGTTAGTAGTTAGTTGTCAATTAACTACTAACTGCTAACTGCTAACAAATTAATTTTGGGAAACTGGTAATGCTGGAAACAGCATACAATTTTCATATCTCTATATATGCTTGCTTAATTAACTTTTCTAAACTTCGCTGTGAAAAATCATATTTAGACACAATTATTACTAATAATAAATAATCAAGCATCTTATTTAGAGGCAAAGACAAAATATGGCGCAAGCAATAGACGCATCAAAAAATCGTCCTAGCGATCCGAGAAATAACGAGGTTGTCTTTCCAGAATGGCGCGATCCGCAACGGGGAAATCTAGAAACGCCGATTAATGCTTCTCCCTTGGTCAAGTGGTTTATTAATAATTTACCCGCCTATCGCCCAGGTATAACTACCTTCAGACGAGGGTTAGAAGTCGGTATGGCTCATGGTTACTGGATATTTGGTCCCTTTGCCAAATTGGGTCCCCTGCGGAATACAGATAATGCCAACTTAGCTGGGTTACTAGCAACCATTGGCTTAATTGTTATTCTTACCGGCACCCTCTCCCTGTATGCTAATAGCAATCCTCCCCAACCAGTTGCCACCGTCACTGTACCCAATCCTCCAGATTCTTTTAAAACTAAAGAAGGCTGGAGTAACTTTGGCAGTGCTTTCTTAATTGGTGGTCTTGGTGGTGCAGTAGTTGCCTACCTTGTGGCTTCTAATATCGAACTAATTCAAGGTTTAATCGGCGGTTAGTTTAGTCATTAGTCAAATGACAGTGTGAATCAGATAAGGACACAAAGGAAAGGTTAACTTTTTCTTTGTGTCCTTTATTTGTTGGGGTGAAAAACAATTCCTTCGTGATTTGAATGTGTTCTGTTAACCAAATAAAGCAGCAGCGATCGCATTTACAGCGGTCTCCAAATCGTCATTCACGATTTGAATATCAAATTCTTCAGCGGCTTTAATTTCTTCTTGGGCACATTGCAGACGACGGGCGATCGCTTCCTCTGAGTCTTGTCCGCGATTGCGTATCCGTTGCTCTAATTCTTCAAAAGAAGGCGGTAGAATAAAGATGCTGAGGGCGCTAGGGAAAGAAGCGCGGATTTGTCGTGCCCCTTCCAACTCAATTTCTAGCACAACCGTCTTACCGGCGCGAATTTGGTTAAGTACCGCTTCACGAGGAGTGCCGTAATAGTTACCAGCAAATTCCGCCCACTCTAAAAATTCACCTTGAGCAACTAATTGTTCAAATTTGCTACGGCTAATAAAGTAATAATTTTTGCCGTCGATTTCCCCTGGACGGGGAGAACGAGTCGTCACGGATACTGAATAGTATAGCTCCGGATGACGCTGTAGAAGCGATCGCATGAGTGTGCCTTTGCCGACACCACTGGGACCTGTTAAAACAATTAGCCTGCCCAGAGGGGGGCATTCTTGGGTAGTAGCACCATTCTGGATGGATAAAACTTGCATCATCCGCTCAACTTGTGAATTAATCGATAGACATTATTCATTAGCCATTCGCGAGAGCGAGTATTGACTAATAAATTGGTAGCATGGGTGACAGAAAACTTGTCTAATTCACATATTACTGCTGATATGGCGCAAATAGGGGTGGGGCTTTCAACCCACCCCCAATCAATTATCTACAACTTGATGCTCGCGGGAAACCACAAAGCGATTTGCTACCGTTTCTGGTTGAATCGCTGAGAGAATCACATGGCTAGAATCAGTGATAATTACAGCCCTAGTGCGACGACCATAAGTCGCGTCAATCAGTTGACCTCTGTCTCTTGCGTCAGTAATAATCCGCTTAATCGGGGCAGACTCTGGACTGACAATAGCAACTACTCGATTGGCAGACACGATGTTGCCAAAACCGATGTTGATTAACTGAATGTCCATAAAAAAACTTATGCCAAATACAGTGTGAGAAGCTTATTAGTAACTTATTTACATGTTATCTATAAAAAATTGGAGTTACAACGATTAAATTCAAGCCAATAAGCGTTTTTAAATTCTCACTGTTTTTTTTAGCTATTTATGCCCAAATATTACTCAAAATACTTCTCAAGACATAGGCAAAGCAACACTAACACAAGCTATTGAGTAGGTCGGCTAATTAAACATCACTCGCGATCGATCAAGCGTAGGGCATGGGGGAGCGCTAGTTTCGTACAAAGGTGTCAACCCAAGATAGCCACAAAGATTTAAGAACTTCTTGCGCTTACCTTCAAAGGATTCATACGTTCAACCAACACCAAGGATATCGGATGTGTGGCAGCGCAAGAGCGCATTGTAAATTTTGCCACAGATAAATTCGGAGTCGTCCAAGTTTCGGGTCCTCGACTTCAAATCCATCTAAGGCAAGGTATGAAACTCTCCCTTACTTATTTAGTAGATGGTAAATTTAAGGAAAAAATAAAACTTAATGGTCAATTTAAGATATAAATAACACTAGATATTAAAGATGGTGTTCCTCAAAATCCAATCCTTAATTTTTTACCATTACCCAAGTAATGAGTAGTTCAGCGAATCTTGAGAACATCCTCTGAAAAAGTTATAAAATTCATGAGTGAACATCAGTATGATAATTATGAAAATGAATCTTTCTAGACTGGTTTTCAGCTTAAGTTGACACCCTGACGGGGTGACAAAGCGAAAGTCACTGCTATCTGTCAAAGTCGGGTTGATACGAAGCGAATATGGCACAACAAGCAGCTACACCCGTGGAAAAAAAGAGAGAAAAACGAGCAACCTTTTTGCTGGTCTAGGCTACAACTTGTGGATCTCGGAACAAAACCGAGCGGGAGGAGAGAATTTGGTATAGTACGATACTTTTATCCCGCTCGGTTTTGTTAAGGTTGCTCGTTTTTCTTAACTTTATGCGTCCCCTATCAACCCCACGAAATGATTCAAAAAGAGGACATTTTAAACACCATCAGATGGTTATTAAAAATGTCTCCACACAGGCAATAATTAAGTAGGTAGTGATAAATTATATAAGGGAGCTTCAAAGATAAATGTTAATAAATATATGGATCAAGAAAGTGACTGACGCTAATTTTACAGAAAAATCACTAAATATAACGGGTTATCCTCAGAATGAACAGAGGTTATTGTTCACTTTTGAATAGTAAAATAATGTCTTTTTAAATAACATGATTTATATATTTAAGATTTTCTAATGTCCATCTTTCATAATAGCCAGTAGATTTTAACTTTTCTGCAAACAGATTAACCTTTTGTATATTTTGAACTGTAAAATTTATAAATGGATCTCGCCTTGTATAAACACCATCTATATTAAAATCATCAAGTGGATGACCACTGAAAGCAATTAAACCGAGAGGAGATATAAGATTATTTAAATGTTTTGTAAACTGCTTCATCTTATCTAATGAAAGAGCTTGTTTATCTGGATGAATAACTATCATTACTTCGTGATACTTATCTGTTTTAAATTCATTGATTAAATCCAGGACTTTTGCATCTAAACCCAATTCTTCAAAGTAGTAAAAATTAGAAATTTTATATATAATTTTATTTTCCTGACGAAATTTATTTACAAAAGGGCAAACGGGCATATTGTCAAAAACAGGATTTGGCTTTTCTATAAATTTTACTATGTGATCTATCATAGTAAGAATCACTTCAGAATCATTATTGTTATTGTGTAGATTCATAAATTTTTAAAAGTTTGTCAGGATTTATCGGGAAGTAAAGGGAAAATATAGGTACTTCAGCACATCCAGAACATCAAAATTTACTGAATATAATAGCACTATTTTTAGAATAAAATTGTTAACTTAAATTAAAATACTGGCTTTCCGTTTTGGTTCCATAACGACGGATATCACTATGTTCACCACCTTTACCCTACTATTCCTTGGTACAAATTGCCAGAGGCACATGAGGCTTTATGTCCAGACAATCCAGATATTTCAAATGGTTTAGGGACTTCCAAGGAATAAAATCACCAGTGATCAGAATGATAATCATTGTTAGGGGGGGGGTAAGGAGAAGCAGCCTCAGGCTGCTTCTCCTTACCCTTTTTGTAGTAAATTCAATTAGGAGAGAAAATTTTGGGTGTTTAGAATGTTGATAGAATTAACTGATTCAGTCAAAAAAGTGTTTAAGGAAACAGCAAGCGAACTCAAAGGTGCAGAAAGACGGCGTTTTCAAGCACAAATTGTGATGGAGTTAGGTTATGGAGGACAATTACTAGCTCAAAGCAAAAAGAAAAACTGGACAAAAACATATAGCACTTGGCACAGTATGATGTGTCGTTGTTATTTGAAAAGCTATATTTCTTATTCAAACTATGGTAAAAGAGGGATTTTAGTTTGTGAAAGATGGCATTCTTTTGAAAACTTTCTTGCAGATATGGGTGAACCATCAGCCGAATTAACGCTAGACCGAATAAACGGTAAAGAGCGATACGCGCAAGCCTCATAATAACGACTCCGGTCAGCCATCGGAGCTTCTATTATAAGACAAGCGCGATAGGTGCAAAACCCTGTCTCTTTAGAGCAGGGATGTAGCGCCAACGGTGAATTTATTCACCGTGACATCTACTATTTGTGATGTGG
>NZ_JBPAOH010000232.1:0-7926 GCF_050875635.1 Tolypothrix sp. VBCCA 56010 | reverse complement strand
CCCACTCCCCCACTCCCCCACTCCCCCACTCCCCCACTCCCCCACTCCCCCACTCCCCCACTCCCCCACTCCCTCATTCCCCACTCCCTATTCATAATTTTGCGTAAATAAGGCTGCACTTGTTGTAGCAGTAAAGAAAACCCTTCATTCACCCTTGGGCATTATGCAAGTCTATTGCAGTAAACAACACGCAAATAATCAGAGTAACCGATTTTGTATCCACTGCGGTGAACCGTTGCCTCTTGCTACGGGGAAGGTGGTGGAGAATCGCTATCATATTTTACGGCAATTGGGGCAGGGCGGTTTTGGACGCACTTATTTGGCTGTTGATAATCAATCGAATCAAAATTGCGTGCTGAAGGAATTTGCACCTCAAGTTGAAGCACAACAAGATTTACTAAAAGCGAAAGAATTATTTGAACGCGAAGCAAGTGTTTTAAAGAAACTTCAGCATCCGCAAATTCCCCGTTTTCACGCTTCTTTGCAAGCGAAGTTAGGTAATAAAGATTTTTTCTTTTTGGTGCAAGATTATGTGGAGGGTGAAAATTATTATCAGTTGTTAGAACGTCAAACTTTTAGTGAAGAAGAGGTAATTAAGTTACTGCAAGAAATTTTACCTGTCTTATCGTATATTCACTCAGTTGATGTCGTTCACCGCGATATTTCTCCTGATAATTTGATTTTGCGGAGTTCTGATAAGTTGCCGGTGTTGATTGATTTTGGGGGTGTGAAGCAATTACCCGCGAGTAAGGGTTTTTGGTTTACTCAGTTGGGTGGAAATCGCACGTTGTTGGGTAAAAAGGGTTACGCGCCAGAAGAACAGTTACGTCAGGGTAAGGCGTTTCCTAGTAGCGATTTGTACTCTTTGGCGGTGACATCGCTGGTATTATTGACAGGTAAGGAACCGCAACATCTTTACGACAGTTATCAAGCTGTTTGGCGTTGGGGAAAGGAAATTCAAGTCAGTTCGCAACTGGAAGCGGTGTTAAAAAGGATGCTTGCTTATAAACCAAGCGATCGCTATCAAACAGCGAATGAAGTTATCAAAGATTTAAACTTTTCTATCGCTGTCAAAGCTGCAAATCCACACATCACCAAGCTGAAAACTATGATAGCCGCTCCTGGGCGACAACGCGCTGGTGCTGTTGTCAGTAATCTCCACAAAAGAACGCAATTAATCGCTGGTGCGTTACCTTTACCTGTTTGGCTTCGTCCTTTTGCTGTTAGTCTTATTGGGACAACTGCGGTTGTTTTAACTTTCGCTGGTACTTGGGCGGTAGTAAATGCCATTGTTCGCGGTGTATCATCAATATCTGTTCCCTCAATTTCTCTACCGATACCGGGGGGATCGAATCCGGAAAGTAAACCTGCGAATAATAAAGATATAAGTCAAATTGTTAATCGCCGTGAAGAATTAGAAATTCCTCAAGGATTTTTTACTCGAACTGTAGATAATTTATTTTATACTGAAAAGCCAGAATTACAAGGACGCGCTCTTACCTCTGACTCAGAAGATGCTGCTTTACGCAAAGAATGGTACGGTGTAGCTGATGACTTGCTAGATAAATTAGAACAAGCTAAACTCAGTAACGCATCGCGTCGGAAGTTGGGAAATTACGGTTCCCAAGATTACGACGTTTGGAGACGCAAAGCGCAAGCAGGACAGTTAGGTGATTATACAATCAGTCAATTAAACAGAGACACAAATCAAAAATTCGATCGCTTGTTCCCAGGTCAGCGACGTGGGAAACTCAATCAAAAGACTCTCGGTCAAATTTGGTATGCGATCGCTGCCGATCAAGTTAGTAAAGTACAACAATAAGGTTAGTGGTTGGTGGATAGTGGGGTATGGGGCATGGGGCATGGGGCATGGGGCATGGGGCATGGAAAGCATCTTTTATTACCAATGCCCATTGCCCATTGCCCAACAACTCAAGCAACAACCAACATCCAACCACTAACTAAATTATTATGAATCTCGTTTATTGTTCCAAAGGACACGAAAATCCTGCTGGTAGTCGCTTTTGTCTTCATTGTGGTGAAAAGTTAAATCAAAATCCGATCGGTCAGGGTATCCAACCGGGACAAACTTTAGGCGATCGCTATATTATTGTACGTCTACTCGGTCAAGGAGGATTCGGACGCACTCATTTAGCTGAAGATATCAACCGCTTTCGGGAACTTTGTGTTTTAAAGGAATTCTCTCCCCAAGTTCAAACTCCTTACGTTTTACAAAAAGCTGAAGAACTATTTCAGCGAGAAGCAACTGTTCTTTACAAATTGCAACATCCGCAAATTCCCCGCTTCCGCGAATTGTTTCGCAGCAATTTGGGGGGTAAAGAATATTTGTTTTTGGTGCAAGATTATGTAGAAGGGCAACCTTACAACGCTTTATTAAATACTCGCTTACAGCAAGGTTTGCGTTTTAGTGAAGCAGAAGTGCGTCAGTTATTGCTGCAAATTTTGCCAGTTTTGGATTATATCCACTCTTTGGGAGTCATTCACCGCGATATCTCCCCCGATAATTTAATTCTTCGCACCGCTGACCAATTGCCAATCTTAATTGACTTTGGCGGGGTGAAACAAGTAGTCGCAGCCGTAGCTTCAGAATATTCCCAAAACGGTGCTGCGACACCACCCGCAACGCTACTCGGTAAGGTGGGATACGCACCTTCAGAACAGATGCAAACTGGGCTGGTATCTCCTCACAGCGATTTGTATGCTTTAGCGGCGACGGTGTTAGTTTTACTGACAGGTAGACAACCGCAAGAATTAATTGATACTCATACTTTAACTTGGCAATGGCGACGGGAAGTTAGTTTAAGTCCGAATTTAGAACAGGTGTTAGAGAGAATGCTATCACCTAGACCAGGCGATCGCTTTCAATCAGCGCGTCAAGTTTTAAACGCATTAAACTCGCCTTATGTCAACTATCCCCCGACTCAATCGACAGAACCAACATCTGCCACCGTAGCAGTAGCCCCCCCTTCCCCCCTTCCCCCCTCCCCCACTCCTCCCTCCCCCACTCTTCCCTCCCCCGATATTCCTCAACCAAAAAATTCGTGGACATCTGGGAAAAGCTTGCTGGTGGGATTAGCGCTAGCTGGGGTTGTTGGTGTTGGTTGGTTGGGAACAAACTTGATATTATCTCGTGGCGGAGATTCTTCACAAGATACGACGCAACCTACACCCAGCAATAACCAGCCAACCGATCCGCTAGCAAAATACTCACCCGAAGAACGCGCACGTAAAGAAAAATTAAGCGATCGCCGTCAACAGTTGGGTATAGATTTCAACTTTTACGTTGACTTGGTAAATCAAGTTTTTTGGGAGAAAAATCCCAGTTTAAAAGGACGCAAACTCAGCGATAATCCTGAAGATGACAGTTTGCGGGCTGAGTGGGATAAAACAGCCGCCGAATTATTAGAGAAGCTGACACCACTGAGTAAAAATGCCCGTCAGCAATTAGGAAATTATACAGCAGCACAACGCGATCGCGCTAAAGCCCAAGTCAATGAAATCAACGTTGGTAGTCGTTCTTTATATGATTTGGCTAATGTTGCCTTTTATCAGCAATTTCCCGAACAAGAAGGTAAAAATTTTCTTACTACACCCATTGGACAAGTTTGGCAAGGATTTGTTAGTGATAAAGTTCAGGCGATCGTTTCCGGTAGGGCTTTTCAGAAACTTATATTTGATAAAGGTGCTAACAGCAAAACAGTTAGCGGTACTCTCAAAGCTGCTGATGGCAAAGTATTCATTGCCGAACTTGCCAAAAATCAATTGATGGATGTGAAACTACAAGCAAATTCGCAAATTTTGCTATCAATTTATTCCCCCTCTGGCAAAATCAAATTTTTAGAAGATTCTCCAAAACGTTCATTATCTAATGAACTTCCAGAAGACGGATATTATGAGTTTGTCGTCGTTTCCACCGCATCAAAACCAGTAGATTATCAACTTAGCATCACTGCCGAAAATCCCGCACCACCCTTATCTCCGACACCGACACCCACAGAAACTTCTACACCGATATTAACACCCACACCAACACCTACACCAACACCCACACCAACACCCACACCAACATCTACACCAACACCCACGCCCATAAAAACGCCTTAGTACAGATTAATTCATAGCGAACCTCTGCGAACCTTTGCGTTTTCCTTAGCGTCCCTTTGCGTTGAAAATTCAACCTTAAATTGTTACGATTTCACACAAAACTGTACTTATTCAAAACATCAAATCTGCGTATCTACAACTCCTAAACGTAATGCAATACGTTGATACTTTGTTGCATCATAAAAAGTACCTCTATGCATCACTTGTGAATTGTCCCAAAAGATAACATCTCCTGGATGCCAAACATGAGAATAAACGGGAGTGCAATTTAAAACAGTCTGAAATAAATCGTTCCAAAAACGTTTTGCTGATGGTTTATCTTCCATACCCACAGGAATCGTTGTATTTGAACCTAAATATAATCCTTTTTGACCAGTAACTTTGTGAGTAGACACAATTGGATGCACTTTTTGAGGAATATCAACTAGCGTTTTGTTACTTTTAGAAAACATTGGTGGTGCGTGATACATAAACATCTTTTCTAATTGCTGCTGATGTTGACGATCCAAATTATTATACGCTTCTACCATGTCGATAAACTCAGTTGTATGGGGTTGCCCATTTATCCCTTCCGGAGGTAGTTTCACCCCATAAAGCATCACCACATAAAGTGCATTCATATCCAGTCCCTCTGTGCATGGGATGCCATCTTTATCATGATGCCATTGCCAAGCAAACTTTCCTACCACTTCTTGAGCAAGTCCTTTTGGATTACCCAAAATATTTACATATTGACTTTGTAAATCTGGGCTAATATCAGGATCTAATGTCTTAGCATAGCCACCAAACATTAAATCGCCAAACGTATTTCTAGCAAATTCTTCCAACTGCGAAGCGGTAAGATGTTGCTGTCTAACTACAACAACACCGTGTTCCCAAAGTGATTGCTTAAATTCACGTATTTGTAAATTTGTCAGGTTAATCAAACTACAACCCTGTAACACTTCAACTCCGAGTCTCGGATGCTGCTGTACTTGTTTGTATTGAGTAATTGAAGTCATTTGTCTGCAATTAATTATGAAAAGAACATTGAGTGTAAAACTACTTGAGAATATCCATAAAAAATAATGCTAGCAAATTGCTGATAAACTAGAACTTTGAAGCCATATCTAATCCCCTTAATCGAAATCCGTCGGCAAATTTGGATCGCGGTGATGTTGAAAAAATCGCGTAATTTGCGCTGGTGTCACACGTCCCAAAGATAACTCAGGAATATTATCTTCTTCAAAAAATCCTACTTCCTCCGTTTCAATGCTTACTGAAGCAGAACCCCCAACTAATTCACACAGAAAAAATAGCTTGTAAACGTAATGTAGAAAAGGAGGATGTCCTTGCCTATCTCTATCATAGACAGCCAAAACTTTGACAGCGCGAGTTAAATAACCAGATTCTTCAAAAACTTCTCTCACAGTTACTTCACTTGGGGAATCACCAATATCAGCCCATCCACCAGGTAAAGTCCAACAGCCGTCTACTCGCTCTTTAACTAATAATATCGTATCGCCTTGAAAGACAACTCCGCGCACATCAACTTTCGGAGTAGCGTAGCCGACATCATCAGCGAATAAATCCAAAATATAGCTTAGTTCTGTATTTGAATAAGTCGATAAAATTTCCGCAGTAATTTCTTGCAATTGTTGAAAGCGCTGAATATCAAAAGGATTTTCTGAATAAGTCAGACCATTTTGAGCGATCGCTTTCAACTTTTGCGCCCATTCCAGCCATTTTGGTTCCACAACAATTTAAAATAAAAATTTAAGCAAAGACAGAAAGGATAAAGAATGAAATCATCCTTTATCCTTCATCCTTCACACTTGATTAGGCTTCATCTAAAGCAACGATTCCGGGTAATTCCTTACCTTCGAGTAACTCCAAACTGGCACCACCGCCGGTGGAAATGTGACTCATTTGATCGGCTAAACCGACTTTTTCCACAGCCGCTACAGAGTCGCCACCGCCGATAATGGTGATAGCGCCTTTTTTGCTGATGTCGGCTAAAGTGTGAGCGATCGCTTCTGTACCTGCGGCAAATTTATCAAACTCAAACACACCCATCGGACCATTCCAAATCACCGTCTTACAATCAGCAAGCGCTTCTTGGAACACCTTTATTGAGTCAGGACCAATATCCAAACCCATCCAACCATCGGGGATATTGTCAATGCTGACGGTTTGAGAATTGGCATCAGCGGCAAAGTTATCTGCTACAACCACATCTGTGGGAAGCAGCAAATCAACACCGCGTTCTTTTGCTTTAGCTTCTAAAGACTTTGCTAATTCTAGTTTGTCTTCTTCCACCAACGATTTACCGACATTCAAACCACGGGCTTTGTAGAAAGTGAAAATCATACCCCCACCGATGATTAGCTTGTCGCATTTTTCCAGCAGTGCTTCAATTACACCGATTTTACTGGAAACTTTGGAACCGCCGATAATTGCTGCTAAAGGACGTTGAGGATTAGCGATCGCGCTTTGCAAATACTGCAATTCCTTTTCAATCAAATATCCCCCAACCGAAGGACTGAGATATTTAGTCACACCTTCGGTAGATGCGTGAGCGCGGTGTGCTGTGCCAAAAGCATCATTGACATACAAATCAGCATTTGCAGCGAGTTTTTTCGCAAATTCTGGATCGTTTTTCTCCTCTTCCTTGTAGAAGCGGACATTTTCTAGCAACAACACTTGTCCATTTTGCAACGCTCCCACTTTTGCCGCAACGTCATCACCGATGGAGTCATCAGTTTTGACGACTTCTTGCCCTAGCAACTCAGACAAGCGCTTTGCAACTGGTGTGAGACGCAATTTGTCATCCACGCCTTTAGGACGCCCAAAATGGCTAACTAGAATTACTTTAGCGCCCTTCTGAGCTAAATCCTGGATAGTTGGCAGCGCTGCCCGAATGCGGGTATCATCTGTAATCTTGCCACTGTCGTCTACAGGCACATTAAAGTCAACCCGCACCAAAGCGCGTTTGCCGGATAAGTCAGAAGCCGATAGATTTGCTAAAGTTTTTTTGGACATAGTACAAACCTCGCGATCGCCTTTTTGTTATTTTTTGTAAGTAGAGCCATTCCAGATTTTACCGGAGTAAGGGCTACGCAGGTGAATCAGATGTTCAAAACAGTTTT
Organism: Tolypothrix sp. VBCCA 56010; assembly: GCF_050875635.1. Taxonomy (NCBI): domain Bacteria; kingdom Bacillati; phylum Cyanobacteriota; class Cyanophyceae; order Nostocales; family Tolypothrichaceae; genus Tolypothrix; species Tolypothrix sp. VBCCA 56010. The sequence goes on along the minus strand of NZ_JBPAOH010000232.1, from coordinate 673 downwards.
ATTTCCACTCGATCAAAGCCGGGAAGCGCGGGAAGCCGCTGACGTGGTTGCCAACATCGTGCAAAAGTACGGTAGTCGCTTAGTGCTGCTGTCTGTCGTCGAAGAACCCAACCCAGACGCACCAACAACAGATCCCATGATGTCACCAGAAGCGGTTGCCAAACTGCTGCAAAGTGCCCAAGCATTATTTTCTCAGCAAGGAATTCAAGCCGAAACCATCGAAAGAGAAGGCAACCCTGCCTTTACAATTTGTGACGTTGCCGATGAAATTAATGCCAATTTAATCATCATGGGCTGTCGCGGACTAGGCTTGACCGAAGAAGGTGCAACAGATAGCGTCACCACTCGCGTGACGAATCTTTCACCTTGTCCGGTGTTGATTGTTCCTTAATAAAGTTAGGAAAAGCGGTAGAGACGTTCCAGTGGAACGTCTCTACCTAAGTGAGGAATTATGAGTTAAGAATTAGTTAAATTTGTAGGGTGCGTTAACGCAGTGTAACGCACCATTTTAATCATAAGTATTAAAATCATCTAACACCAACACGCGCAATTCTGTAACGCGCTTAAATGTGACCAAGCCCCGTTGGGGCGGGGTGTAGGGTGTGGGGTGTGGGGTGTAGGGAAAGAGATAGCCCCAACAACCAGTGGGAAACATACGCCCCGTCTTTTAAGA
>NZ_JBPAOH010000231.1:0-8090 GCF_050875635.1 Tolypothrix sp. VBCCA 56010 | reverse complement strand
GGAGAGGGGGGGGACAAGGGAGATATATAAATTTCTTCCAAGGAGTCCTCCTTGTCCTCCTTGTCCTCCTTGTCCCCTTGTCCCCTTGTCCCCTTGTCTCCTTGTCTCCTTGTCTCCCTGCAAAGTGCAAAGTGCAAAGTGCCTCTCAACTCCTGAAAACTTTCTAACCACAACCCTAACCCCAGGATGAAAACTATCACCAGATAAGCAGCTAAGGTGTTGGCGTGCATGAAAATTGAAGCCATGCGACCTGGTGGATCTCCTTGGGGTAGGATGTTTATTTCCAAAACAATCCACAAAATTTCTAATTTAGAAGTCCAGCCCAAAAATAATTGCCCAAAGCCAATTATCACCACAGGTATGGAAGATATGACTAAATTCCAAGTTAGTTGGCGCAATTGTCCGGGTGTCTGAACTAAAGCGCTAAAGCCGGCGAAAAATAAAAAGAACGGTAAGAAATTAAACAAGCCAAGGAAAGCTTCTGTTTTATTCTCAGCAAGAGCAGAGCTAATAATTAGCAATACACCGAGGAGAGCAAATCCCCAATTAAGGGGACGACGGCTAATTGTCCGGTGTTGTCGCAACCAAGTTTTTAATGATGCCAAACCTAGAGTTACGGCTCCTAAAAACGGACTCAAGGGAAAGATAAATAATCCGAGTTGAGCCAAGTTCCAAGGAAATTGTAAATTAGGATTGGGATGGCGAAAAGCGGTTTTCAAGCGGGTTCCCAACATTCGGTGCGGGTGAGGCGAATTTGAGCTAAGGCAAAGATGGTGGGTATGATTCTACCGTAGTTGGTGGCGATCGCTCTCCATCCTAAATCTGCAAAAAACCAACCCCACATGACTGGTCCTAACATAGCAAATACACTTCTGACTGCGGTGTAACGAGCTGCACTTACAGCCATACCCCGTCGTGCCATCTGCAAAGCTACATAGTTTTGAAACTGTGTTGTTGCGATTACTCCACCTTCAACTGCTGCTTGTTGGGCTATTTGATAGGTGGCAAGGTGCATCGCAAATTGACGGGCGATTTGTTTTAGCAACAGTGGTTGTATGATTGAGGTGAGGGCGATCGCGCTACCGCCTTTGAAAAGCAAGCCCAATGGATCGCGCTGTAATGAAAGTGGTAGCGGTTGATTCGGTTCGGATTTGGCAAGCTGCTGCTGCACCTGCACTGTTAATTTTTGCTTTTCCTTTTCGGGTAATTTCTTCCACACATGCCCTAAAAGATGTAAAAACACTTCCGCTTCTAAATCAACCGTTGCTAGTTGATGAGAGTAGCGAATTTTTAGATACTTACATACTTGAATCAAAGCTTCTCGGTAAGTTACCAGATTTGTGCGTCCCCTTAATACCGTCATACCATCTGCCGCTAAAAAGCGAAAACGCGCTTCTAGTGCATCTAGCCAAGCTTTGCGGTCTTTACTTTGCACTTCTATCGGTTCTGGTGTGTGAACATAATCTATGGGATTAAATTTTCGACCAAACAGAATTGCCGTTAAATCCTGCAATTCTTCTTCGGTTGCTAACTCTAGCGCCGTCCTCAGTTCATCCAATGTCTCTTCCTCTCTTACGAACGCAGATGAAGGTCTGTACCTTATTCTACTATTAGCTTTCAGCAATCATTATTAGTTAATTTGTGCTTTGTCATTAATGACGAATAATTAATAATGATTGTTCACTACCTGTTATGTCAAACTAATAGCGAAAATACCAGGTGAGCCAGCTTCAACTCCAAAGGAAGTTATCAAAATTTATCTCTACACGTTGATAATCGGCTCTTCGCTGATTGTAACTAGTTTTTCCGAGTTATTCGGGCGAATAGATTCTACCTTGCCTTGCAGGGCAGCTGACATGACACGATGCAGCCATGCTACTTCATAGTTAATATTAAAATCTTTCTCTACTTTGCTTAATTTTTAGTATTAAAAAATTACACAAAATTGACATTTATCAGTAATTTTTCTAAATATTCCGCTAAATAAAAGGCATCTCCTGGCGGAACTAAGTAGCCGCTAACACCATCTTCTACTAACTCGCTAATTCCAGCAATCTGCGTCGCTACTACGGGGACACCTGCTGCCATCGCTTCCATCAGTACTACTGGTACACCTTCGGCAAAGCTGGACATAACGAATACATCAGTTTGCTGCATATATCTGCGGACTTCAGCTTGGGATTTATAGCCAACAAATTTTACATTTGCACTTAATCCTAATTGGTCGGCTAATTGTTGCAAGTGTACTCGGTCTGAACCCAAGCAACTACTGTGAGCAAAATCTCTGGATGCACTTGCTTTAAAAAACTCAGGCTTTCAAGTAATATCGGCAAACCTTTGACTACGGCTAATCTTCCTACATACAGCAGGTTTTTTCCTGACCAAGCCCCGTTGGGGCGGGGTGTGGGGGAGCCACTCCGGTCTTGGGGTTTCCCCAAGTGGAGGATGTGGCGTTGTGGGGTGTGGGGTGCATAGATAGCCCCAACGACCAGTGGGAAACATACGCCCCGATCAGGCGCGGACGATTGCACCATGCGCTTAATCATACGCCCCGAAGTGCGCCGTCTTCTCCCCTACACCCTACCCCCTACACCCCACACCCTTCTTGTTGACTCGTTGTGAGAAACGACATCGAATAAAACTGGATCGATTCCACAATGAATAATGTGCATTTGCTTCCATTTTTCTGGAGGTGCAAATATCATTCCTTGACTGCGGCAGTAGTGACTGATACAACAAACAAATAGCGATCGCTTGATTTTTTCGTTGATTCGCCAATGATACGGCTCAAAAAAGATGTATGGACCGTGCAACGTTAAACTAAAAGTAAAACCCCCCAATTCAGCCGCTAGCATCGCTACACTACAACTAGAATCGGCAAAATGATTGTGCAAATGCGGAATTTGTCGTTGATTGATTTCTTTAGCAAGGATGCCGGCTTCGAGAAAGTAGAATAATTGATACAAACTTCCCCGCAATCCATGTTGCCGTGTAGACCATGCTAACTGAATTGCGCGTAAATATCTGCTTGGGGAACTCACCAGTAAAGTTAGATGTGCAAGTAGCAAATTTATCAGATTGACGGGCAGGATGTAAAAAGTGCGATCGCGTTCTCGCTTTTGTTCTAGTCCTACCATGTGTTCATCCCCCGTCCGGCGAACGGAAAATCTGTGTACTTCTACACCCATATCCCGCAAGGCTGCTACTTCACGCTGAATAAAAGTGTCTAAAGACAATTCCCAAGAGATAAACGTGGGTGAGATAAAGGCTGTAAGAAATTTTACCGAGGAATTGGAGCCAGCGCCAATTTAGCCATTCCATGCGATTTGCTCGATCGACTTATAGTATAAGGATGGCGGTAATTGCAGAAGCGATCGCAAAATTTAATGAGTTGACGATTCTTGGGGAATGGGAAATGGTGAGTCCAGCGCTGCGCTCCTGGTTTCCAAGAGTGCCGGCGATGGCTCTCCCGTTGGGGGAATTGGTAATTGGTAATTGGTAACAAGATATAAAGCCCTTTTGACTTTTGACTCCTAAGACTTAGGATGGTGCAATATTGGCATAGTAAACAATCCCCATGCCAAACCGGTAATAAACCCAAACGGTGTAACCAGATAATTATGAAAACCCCACCAACCTAAAACTTGCGCTGCTAATTCCCACGGATAAGCCATCATAAACACAATAGCGATCGCCGCACCACTCCAGCCATACCGACTCAACCAGTAAAAACCCTTACCACCAGTCACCCCATACAGCAACCGAGTAAACAGCAAACCCGTTACCGTACCGTAACAGCGCATACACACAGCCATAATAAACGGCGGTGCCAAATCTAACCCCATATTAGGTTGCGGACACACATGATTTCCCATGAAATAAATGATGTCCGCAATACCCCCAAGCAATGATACCCCAGACGCTGCAAGAAAAGGAGCCGCCAACGGTCCGACAACCATCCCCGCCAACAGAAAGTCAGCAATAAAACTGACCCAATTAACCCGTAACCCTCTCTTAAAAGCTACCCCTTCCATCCCTTTCTTACCTTCGCGTCCTTCGCGTCTAGCCTGCGGCAACGGCAAAGCCGAATGCGGTTCGTTTCCTAACCTACCACAGCTCGATAAGGACTAGTCAACTTATCCAACTGCTGCACCAACAAACTTAAAAACAACCCGACATCCGTCACCACACCAACCGATTCAATCGAACCTCTGTCACTTAACTTCGTCACCACAGCCGGATTAATATCCACACAAACCATCTTCACCCCAGCCGGAGTCATATTCCCGACGCCAATAGAGTGCAGCATTGATGATAACATCAAAATCATATCCGCACCTTTAAGCAGTTTCGCATATTCCTCCTGAGCCTGAATCAAATTCATCTGCGTATCCGGTAAAGGACCATCATCGCGAATCGAACCCGCGAGGCTGAAAGGTACACCAGCGCGGACGCACTCATACATTACACCACCCTTAAACTCTCCAGCTTCGACAGCCGCAGCAATACTACCATGACGGCGGACAGTATTAATTACCTTTAAATGGTGGCGATGTCCGCCGCGTACAGCCACACCCCGCTTCATATCCACACCGAGAGAAGTCCCCATCATATTTTGCTCCATATCGTGGACAGCGATCGCATTTCCACCCAACAGAGCTTGGACATATCCTTCTCGAATCAGTCGCGCCAAATGTTCGCCCCCGCCGGTGTGAATCACCACAGGTCCCGCCGTGACAACTACTTTACCACCCGCATCGCGAATTTTACGTAACTCCCACGCCACCTGTTCCACAACTAATTCTACGCGGCGTTCGCTGGAAACACCCGCCGACATAAAGCTGAATTCTTGAGCGTTGCGTTGTTCTCGCGATTCTGGTTTGCGGATGGTGCGGATACCTTGCACATCGACTACTACATGTTCGCCTATTTCTAAATCGCGTAAAAGTTTACACCGCGCCTGCCAACCATTAGGAGTTTGGATAAGGGCGATCGCACCATCCATCCGCTGCGAAAGCACCTTCACCCATTGACCGTTAATCCGTACTTCGGTAGGATAAATCGTACTCACATAAAAATCATCTGGTGCAACTCCTGGTTGCAACACAGGCTCAAGTTTGGCATCGCGCTCATCTTGAGGCAAATCTACCGCACCCAAATCAATTAGGTGAGATACAATTTCTTCCATTACCTCATGCGAAGGTGCTGATACCTTGACCTCAGCCGCTGAAGTACTTTGCCGCTGTTCTCCCAAGTTGAAATTTAGCACTTGGAAACTACCGCCGCTATCGATAATCATATCCAAAGCGCGGTTAATCAAGCCAGAATCGAGCAAGTGTCCTTCAATGCGAATAATCCGACTTTCTACCGAAACATTCGCGTGAACTTCTGCGCGTACTGGTTCGGTTACCCGCAGTGTGAGACATTTTGCCGCACCACCTGCTTTGAGAAATTCTGTTAACGGTGTTTCCATCACTTGGAAACCCGCATCGTTAAGGCTTGCTTTCAAAGCTGACGAAGCCTTGTTCATAATCACGATATGGTCTACATTCACCGTATTGCAGGCGAAGTTTACCGCGTCCGCTTCTTCAATTGCAATCCGCTTTTCTGGGGCAACGCGCATTTCAATCATGCGGTTGGAGTAAGAATCAAAAGCACCTGGATAATACAGCAAATAGCCATTCGCCAGGGGACAGAAGCAAGTATCAAGGTGATAAAAACGCTCATCTATCAAACGTAAAGAGACTACCTCGATATCCAGCCACTTCGCTAAATATGGGTGAGAATCTAACTCTGAACGAAAACCGTATCCCGCCCACAGCCAGCGTCCTTCTCGGTCTAGAAGTGCGTCTCCCGCACCTTCAAAGGGCAAATCTTTCGGTAGTACATTGACTGTGTAGCCGTTTTCTTCAAACCATTGTTTAAAGTAAGGTTCTTCTCCCTGACGCTCTTTGTGTAAAAAGCGACTGAGAACAACGTTCTTACCCAAGACTAAGCCGGCGTTGGCGGTAAACACCATATCCGGTACACCTTTCTGGGGTGCAACTAAGTCTACAATAGCGTGTTCTTTCAGGAGAAGATGCAGTTTTTGCCACTGTTCCACAGCGCGATCGCGCGATGACTTGTGAATATTCCCTTCCATCCAGGGGTTAATCACATAGTCCACATCATAGTGGTCAGGGGCGCACATTAAAAAACGAATCCGGGAATCCATAGGAAATATCACAAACGTTATCGATGCTACAAGCTTCGTACAGACTTTTGTCGATCCAATTCTGTCAAATTTACTACTAAATTTCTTTGTTCTAGTAGTTTAAGGCGTTACAAAGGTTGAGTTTCTATTCTATAATGTTGTTTTCATTTTAAGAAATATACGTAGGGTGCGTTATGCGCTTCGCTAACGCACCATCCGTCATGTCTGGTGTGCGTTAGGATGAAATCCGTAACGCACCCTACAAATACTATAGTTCTAAAGGTTTCAAAACCAGGATTCAACCAATAATGCTTTAACTTGTTGAATGCGTTGAAAGTCGCTGTCTGCCGAGACAATGGTAAGATTGTGTTGCAAAGCAATCGCAGCAATCCAAAGGTCGTTCTCATCGAACCCTAGTTCAGTAATTTTAGTTTTTCTACGCTTGGTTTTCTCTTTGGAACCAAATTGTTTCATCAAAGTGGCTTTCAGTTGACCGTAAATCGTAGCTATATCCTCTGTAACTCGATAGATACAGCAGATTGCAAGTTTATGAAGTACAGTAGCAACAGTTGGTAAACCAGTTTCGTAGATGCTTGGAGTTGACCAAATCGAGTGCAGTGGCAATCAGCGTATCAACCATACCCCTCTTCTGTCACTTTCCGAGATAAGCAAGTAGTTCAGAAGCTAAATCATCCAGAAGCATAAGAGGGTTTAAATTGATTCATTGCAGCAATTAAATGATTGAATCCCCGTAACAACTGTGAATTAGGGAAAATACTTAACCAGGGATAAATTAACCAAAATAGTAAAAGTGGTTGGATAATGAGACGCAGATTATTTAAAGTATTCTTCCATCCGGATTCATAATTCCATTGCGGATGATGAGAAAAATCAACATCACTATTTTCTTGTGCTTCAGTCTCAAGTTGACGAGATTGATTGAAGCCTAAGAAGGCTGGAGAATTTAAACTAATCATCGTATAAACACAAAAAATAATTTCCCACCATCTCTCAATATGTTGGAAATCAGTGAAACGGTAATCTGTCCAGCCTAGTTTTTGTTTACACTGTCGAAACCCATATTCTACCCAGGTTCTTAATCCATATAAGTCACCTAAGATTTTCTTGAGATTACCTTGCAGATTCGTCATCACGAAGGAGGTAGAATTTTCCGGCATGGTTTCTGGATCAGTAGTTATTTCCCAGTAAGTTATGACTCTTTTTTTACCATAAATTATTTCCCTAATATATCTTGTCTCTGATTTTTGATTGCTAAATGTTCTTTCAAATTTACACCACTTATTCGCCCTAACACTTTGTCCTGCTGGCAACCAGACTCCATGATTACAACGAAATTGACACAACGTAAGCTAAGTTGTATTCAGCAATTTTTCTAATAAATTGGCTACTTTCACCCTTCGGGTTCGTCAGTTTGGCGGGACGGAAACCGACACCGCCAACTGACTCACCATATAAACTATCAGCCAATATTAATTCAATATTGAACCCTGATTCCATTAATTCTGTAATTATCTCTGATGCTAACTCTATTTTAGTTTTATATTTATCTGACTCCTTTAATGTTCCTTTTGGTTTAAATACTTTGACGATTAATGGAAAACTTATATTAGCGCAAACTCCATAAGCATTGACTGAAACTATTCCATTATCTACTTTTCCTACGCTTCCTAAATAAAGTCTTGCACTTGCCGCAGTCTTTTTACCTTTTTTCTTATCTCTCCGAAGTTCTGATCGGAGGAAGCCTCCGCTCAGACTTCTCTCTGTTTCATCTATTAACCCAAGTTGCTAGTTATGCTTTAGAGGGTTCGCAGGCATAACATTAAAGCAATAAAATCCCCTCCAGAGTCAAAATCGGAGGGGTTTATGTTAAATGAAA
>NZ_JBPAOH010000230.1:0-8305 GCF_050875635.1 Tolypothrix sp. VBCCA 56010 | reverse complement strand
TTGAAGTGTTTTGGCTTAAGGTTGAAGTGTTTTGGCTTAAGGTTGAAGTGTTTTGGCTTAAGGTTGAAGTAGTTTGACTTAAGGTTGAAGTGTTTTGGCTTAAGGTTGAAGTAGTTTGACTTAAGGTTGAAGTGTTTTGGCTTAATGTTGAAGTAGTTTGGCTTAATGTTGAAGCATTTTTTCAAAATAAATGCAAAGTCGGGATGAGAGGGAATCTTACAGGCGATACTCTTATACCAATTCACGAAAACTTTGATACAGATAGATTTCTCGTAGGGGCACGGCACTGCCGTGCCCCTACCCACATATTGGTATCATTATCGGCTTAACCTACTGATTTATAATGTAGAACAAAAGGCTGTTGTGCAATGGATAAAATTGAGCAATACCGACAATTAATTAAGCAAGTTCTGATTCCCCATAGTCAGATTAAACCTGCTTACGGAGATATTGAAATGTATACTGTATTTGATGGTGAAGGAGATCACTATCAGGTGGTACGCTCTGGTTGGAATCAATATCGTGTATATGGTTCCCTAATTCACATTGACCTAAAGGGCGATAAAATTTGGATTCAGTACGACGGTACAGAAATTGGCGTGGCGAATGAATTACTCGAACTAGGGATACCCAAAGAGGATATCGTGTTAGCGTATCATTCGCCGTTCATGCGACAATATGATGGGTTTGCAGTTGGATAGCTTAATATAAAAGATAATTTTACAATTCATTTAGAGTTGCTATATTACCTGAAAGATGTCAATAAAATTTTAGGAATCTTATCTAGTGCCGTAACCTGAAAAAAATCAGCGGTTACAGTTACCCCAGATTGTGGCATAATAAGCCGATCGCATACACTACCACTTTCCCTGCCGTGCAATCAACGGATAATATCGATGATTTGGCTGCTGCCCTACAACAGCCAGCAGATTTGACTTTTGAACTGCCCGATCCGGAAGATGAAGAGATTCCAGAGTCAGATTTTTTACAACAGCTAGAAGTAGCTTGGCAGGTATGCGATCGCTTTGATTTGCAAACCGAAATTTGGCGGGGTCGAATTTTACGCGCAGTCCGCGACAGAGAAAAAAAAGGTGGTGAAGGACGCGGTACGGGCTTTCTCAACTGGCTGAAAGAACGAGAAATCAGCAAAAGTCAAGCTTACAGTTGGATTCAACTAGCAAACAGTGCTGATACACTTCTAGAAGATGGCAAACTTCAGCCCAGCGCGATTAAAAACTTCAGCAAACGCGCTTTTGTGGAAACTTCCAAAGCAGCACCAGAAGTTCAGCAGATGGTGAGTGAAGCTGCGGAAAAAGGCGATCGCATCACTCGTCGCGAAGTCCGTCAAATCAACGACGAATGGACGGCGATGTCTTCCGACTTGCTACCCGAACCCGTGAGGCAAAAAGCCGCAGATAATACTCTTCCTCCGCGCTACCTCGCCCCTTTAGTGAAGGAAATGGAAAAACTCCCCGAATCGCACCAAAAATCGCTACAAAAAGAAATAGCCGCAAATCCTGACGTCGATACTCTCAAACAAGTGACCACAGAAGCGCGTAACTTAGCAAAATATCTCAAATCTGCGGCACAAGTTCAAGCCCTAGATCAAGAACAAGTTGACATCGAAACCGCTTTAGAAGAAGCGCAAAGAGTCGGCTGTTTGAATATTGCTGCCGATTTAGTTAATCAATCATCGCAAATAGAACAAACGATCGCCAAACTCTACATGACTTGGAAGCGCATCAACAACTTAGCCGATCGCTTGTATGTAGATACCGGTGCAAGTACACCCAATTTGCGATCGCTTCTCGATTGCTTAGAACCCTTCGGTGGTGAAGTGATGGAAATTCAACTTGGTGGGGCAACTGAAAAGACTATCCGCTTGCAAATTCAAGAGACGAATTAGGCTTTTATTCGTAGTGAGCGCTGAAGCGCTCACTACGAATAAAAAAAAGCCCCTCGATGTCGAGAGGCTAAATAAGTTTAGCGGAGACAACTTTTTCAGCTAGGCAAGCATAACAGCGATCGCTCCTCCAATTGCGGCGAAAATTGCCGATACTGTCGCGGTTGCAAACAGCCACCAAGCTGCTGATGCTGCTGCTTTACGGGTTTCTTCTGCTTGTCGCTGCGCTTGCAGTTTCACTTCTTCCAAGCGTCGCTGTGCTTCTTGTTGAATGCGTTCAGCACGTTGCAGGACTTTGTTACGCGCTCCTTCGATTTGGTCGATAATTCGGTTAGCGTCTTCCTCGGAGATATCCTCACGAGAACTCATAACTGCTACCAAGGTTTCGCGGTTGAAGGAAGATAGGCGATCGCGTATCGCTTCAAATCCCGCTTGCGGATCGTCGAATATCTTGCGAACATCGCGGCTGATACCATCATAATTCAATTCCGGACGCTCTAAGGAGTTAAGGTAGTTACGAATTGTGCCAAAAATACCATCAACCACATCTTGAATCCGGCGTTGGATACCCCGCACTTGTTCAACAAACTGCTCCTGCACCGATATCATATTATCAGCAATTTGTGCTGCTTCTTCATCGGTAATATCTTCGCGAATTTTCAGCAAAGCGATGATTGTCGAGCGGTCAAATTGCGAAAGACGTTCAGTTATACTTTCCATTCCCACTCGCGGATCGTGCAACAGTAATTGCAAGTCGCGTTTGATACCTTCAGGATTAAGTTCTTCCTTGCCAGTTCCTCGCAGATACTCTTGCAAATAAGCTTGGAAAGTTTCTACTCTTTGCTGCGTTCTGGTAGCTAAACGACGCGGCGCACGGACAATATCGCGAATTGAGGTTTGCACCGAATCGATGACTTGATTGACTTGTTCTTCGCTCAAGTCTTTACGTTGGCTCAGTAGTTTCACCAGCGTATCTCTATCAACTTGCGACAACCGCCGCCGTAGTGCCATCGCTCCCTCTTGAGGATTTTCAAACAATCGATTTAAATCGCGTTGAATACCTTCGGGGTTAAGTTCTTGTTTGCCAGTATTTCGCAGATAATCGGCGATCGCACTCGTCGCTGAGTCGTATTGCTCTTTAGCTTTATCGGCTAAAGCTTGCGGTGCTTGACGAACACTGCTCCAAGATTGCTCAACAGTATCAATTGCTTGATTAACTTGGTCTTCGCTCAAATCTTCCCGCTGACTCAACAATTGTACCAGCGTATCGCGATCGAAGCGAGACAACCGCGCCCGAATTGAGGAAATTCCCGCTTGCGGATCGTCCAAAAGCGTTTTCAAATCAGCGCGAATCCCATCCGGATTCAATTCTCCTTTGCCAGTGTTACGCAGATATGACTCTAAATTCAACCACAGCGTTTCTGCTTGATATTTTGCTTGATCTGCCAATCCTTTGGACTCAATCAAAGCTTGATCGCGCTGATTTTCCAACTGGTCGAGAATTCTGTCAGCTTCCTCTGGTTGAATATCATTGCGTTGCAGCAAAATATCTCGCATTTCCTGACGGTCAAATTGAGCCAAACGCCGAGATAAAGTTTCATAATCGGCGTCAGAGTCTTCCAGCAACGGTTTGAAATTCTGCTGAATTGCTTCTGGAGTCAAATCCGCTTTTGGTGTAACTAGTAAATAACTTTCAACTCGACGTTGCAAGTCTTGTACTATTTCCCTTTCTTCCGCTGCGCTGACTTCTACCAGCACTTGTTCGCGGATAACTTCAAGTTGATTGACAATCCGCTCAATTTCTGCTTGCGTTAACAATCCGCGCTCTTGGAGAATATTAGCAAAATCTTGTTTAGAAAGTCGCTCAACCTCCCGCCTTACTGTTCCCGGATCGGCAGCTGCATCGTAAATAACATCACGAAATTCTTCCGCGATTTTTTCTCGACTTAGTTGCCAAGCATAAGTGTTGTGCAGGTAGTTTTCCACATCAGCACGAATCGGGCTGTAAGGTTGCTTTGGCGTGGCAAGTCCTAATTGATCGGCTTTTTCGGTTACTTTGTCTTTGGCAGTAGAAAGACTACCTAAAATTTTTTCTACATCCAAATCTGACAAATCCGTGCGTCCCATCACTATACCAGTCAGCGCGGTGATTCCCTGTTGCAGAGTTCGCTGAATTGGACCTGGAGTAGCTTCTTGAGTTGCTCTTTGGTCAGCTTCTTTAGAAGCACGCACTTCCGCCATTAACTGATCCACCTTGCGGTTCAGTTCATCTGTCTTGGTTTGTCCTGGCTGTACAGATTTAACATAATCCATCAACTCAGCCAAGCGGTCTTGACCGGGTTTGTTACTAACAACTTGTTGCCAAACGCCATATAATGTGTCTGCAACACGGTTAATATCGCGTTTGGAAAGGTCAGTGCGATCGCTTACCAAACTAACAAACTTGTCTCGGTCGATGTTGCGTAAATCTGGACTACCTGCTAGTGCTTTTAATTGCGGATCGTTGAGCAATTTTTCAAACTCACCCCGAATCTTCGATAAATCGAGTTCAGGGGGACGCACCATTTCTAAGTAATCTTCGATATTGTCCCGGATAGTACCTGGGTCAATCGCACTGCCGATTTCTCGACGTACAGCGGCAGCTGCGGCTTCTGCGGTGGCGACAACTTGATTATTGATCGCTTTCGCCCCCAATGCGGCGGTAGCCGTCCCCATAATCGCCTGAAAGCCGGATGTTGCGGTGTTTACGACCGAGCCAACTAAGGAACCTACCGTAGTTGAACTTACCCACACCAACAGCAAAAAGTACGCACCCCAAATTACCAAGCCTAAAATTGCTCCCAATCCCGGACTTAAAATTAGGAGGCTCAATTTTACCGCTAAGAAAGTGGCGATCAACAGAGCGATGGTCACCGTGACTAACGTCCAAATCCCGACCGCAGTACCAATTTTGCGAATTGTACCGCCAATAGTGTCATGGCTTTGCGAGCTAGAATCCGAGTCTGATTGATGCCCCAGGTAAGTAATACCGGCGGCTACCGAGAGGTTTGTTAAGACTAATTGGATGGCAAAGGCTAGAATCACGCCAGAAATCAAAGCGACAAAAAAGCGCGGTCCTGAAGTGACAACAGATGCCTGTGCTGGCGTAATTGTTGAGGGGTCTACTGCAACCTGTGCCACCCAAAAGAGCGGCTTGTACAGTCCCAGCATTATTTGTGTACTCTGAAACATGATATTTCCTTCTTAATCGTTTAATTCACTAGAAATTTAAAGATTACGTGAGAATAAATTTAACATCTGTTGCGATACCCAACTAGTGTAAATCTCAGAATCGTAGAATTTAGGCATTTAGAGCATCTCTCTCAGGTTTGAATTTTCTCTACAGCGCTGGATATAATTTTGGTAAATTGTCGATGTAGATGGCGATCGCTCACTAATAATCTGCATTTATTTTGACATTAGATATTTTCACCTAGCTTCCTTCATCTGCAAATTCCATTTATTTCTATTAACAGCAAATTTATTGCTTTAAATCTGAGCTTGTTATCGCTTCGTAACATTTATTTACAATTTTTGTTTTTATCACCCTCTCAAGGTGGATTTATCCGTGCAAAACAATATTGAGACATTGTGCCCACAGACAGAAAGCATATTAGTTATATCTAGCTACATTAAAGTCAACAAGCAAAAAGTTCAGGTACAAAAAAATGGAATCTCGTCCTACTACCGATTTACCACCAGTTGCTAAAGAATATAACGGCATAGACAGAAACGCTTTTATATTTGGCTATAATCCTCAAGCTGAATTATGGAACGGTCGTCTTGCAATGATTGGCTTTCTTGCTTACTTACTTTGGGATTTAGCAGGCTATAGCGTTCTGCGTGACGTACTGCATTTCATTGGTTACTAATAGACAGAAAACGCAAAAACTACTTGATTTAGGAGACATAAAATAATGGAATCTCGTCCTACTACCGATTTACCACCAGTTGCTAAAGAATATAACGGCATAGACAGAAACGCTTTTATATTTGGCTATAATCCTCAAGCCGAATTGTGGAATGGTCGCTTGGCAATGATTGGCTTTCTTGCTTACTTACTTTGGGATTTAGCAGGCTATAGCGTTCTGCGTGACGTGCTGCATTTCATTGGTTACTAAAAATTAAATATCTGAAAATACAGAAAAACTACTTGATTAAGGAGAAAAACAATGCAAACTCGTCCTACTACCGATTTACCACCAGTTGCTAAAGAATATAACGGTGTAGACAGAAACGCTTTCCTATTTGGCTTTAATCCTCAAGCCGAATTGTGGAACGGTCGCTTGGCAATGATTGGCTTTCTTGCTTACTTACTTTGGGATTTAGCAGGATTCAGCGTCGTTCGTGACGTATTGCACATCATCGGTTATTAATCATAACTTGATAGGGGCGCTCTTTTCCCCGCCCTTATATAATAATCGGTTTCCCACATATTGTAGAGACGTTCCATTGGAACGTCTCTACAACCGTTTAGGTATTTTTCTTACTATTAACAAGCGCGGACATAATATAACTCCTAACTTTAAACTCCTACAGACGCGATATATCGCGTCTCTACAACTCCTAACTCCCCACTCCCCACTCCCCACTCCCCACTTTTAACTCCTAACTCTTCCCACTTTTGGCAAGCGAAACCAAAAACGCGAACCACCTTCCGGACGAGGTGAATAACCAATCTCCCCTCCCCAACGTTCAACAGTAATCCGACAAAAATAAAGTCCCAAACCGACTCTACCGGATCTACCTCTTCCTTGAGAAAACTTTTGGAATAAATGTTGTGCCATTTCCGGTGCTACACCAGAACCCTCATCATTGACAGTTACTAAAACATATTCCCCATCTTGTTGCAAATTAATTGTCACAACAGACCCCACAGGACTGTGACGCAAAGCATTTTCTGCCAGATTTGAAATCACTCTATCCAAACGCGATTTATCACCAACCACTTTCCAGTCTAAAGTAAGAACATAAGCAGCAACAGCAGGAGGGACATTTTGCATTTATGCCTCCAATATTTTATTAGCAAGTGTTTGAAAAACTTCTTCTACACCCAGCCCAATTTTTGCGCTAGTTTTAATTACAGTCCAGCCACGTTGTATAATTGCATCGATTTCTGCCGTTTCAATTTCCCATTCATCTAACAAATCTGATTTATTAAGTACAAGAATAAAGGGAATTTGTCCAATCGTTTCTTCTACTCTTGTTTGCAGACTAAAAGCTTTTTCAAGAGTGTTGTGTCGAGTTCCATCCACTACCATTAAATAGCCAGACGAACCCCGTAA
Organism: Tolypothrix sp. VBCCA 56010; assembly: GCF_050875635.1. NCBI lineage: Bacteria > Bacillati > Cyanobacteriota > Cyanophyceae > Nostocales > Tolypothrichaceae > Tolypothrix > Tolypothrix sp. VBCCA 56010. The sequence goes on along the minus strand of NZ_JBPAOH010000230.1, from coordinate 1,078 downwards.
ATAAGACAGTCGCACTTTTTGAAATTCGTCTTCCCCATAAAGATCCCAAAGAATAAAATTTAACTCTTTGTCTTGAATCTTCACTACTTTTTTGTCAATTTTTACACCCACAGTAGTTTGATAGGTTTCCGAAAATATGCTATATACAAATTTGGCTACTAAACTTGTTTTACCTGTAGCAAAAGCACCTACCATACAAATCTTTTTCTGAAGCATAAAAAATCATCACTTATTTAGGCTTTTCAGATAAAAATACCTTGAAAGATACCCTATAATTAGATTTTTTTTCTGATTTTATCGATTTGCTGTCTAACGACTCGTTAAAACTCCCTCCTACGGTTTGAAAATTGCTGGCGTTAATTCCAGAAGCGGTTATATAAGATAAAATATCGTAACTGATACCGTTTCTTTGTGAAGCTGCGCCAAATTATCTCTATACCTCCTCTCTTCGCGTTCTTCTCTTCTCCTTCACCAGACGCGGCTGGGCGAACGCGAACGCGTCTTCTCCTTCACCAGACGCCAAGGGCGAACGTGGTTCGTTTTTATTTTTTGCGCGTCAGCGCATCTTCATACAGAATTGGTATGACAAGGGGAGAAGCAAGGAGAAAATAAAAAATCACTTTTTTTAACTTTTATCTTATTCATCTGGTGTCTATTGTTGATTCAGTCGAATCGCTAATTCTGTAAATAACTGTGCCAAGGTAGAACGGTCAGTTTTGTCTTTACGAAGTTCTTGAGTATCTCGTTCTAAAGCCGCTAAGATTTCTTCATGTTTTTGGCGGATATCATCGTGTAAATTTTTCGATTGCTTGAGAATCTGCTCTCGCATCTCCCGCTGATTATTGATAGTTTTTTCTTCCAATTGAGCAAGTTTGTTTTCTAAAGAGATACTCCCTTCCCGCTACAAAATTACCTATCTTCTTTTTCTTCTTCCTTTGTGTCCTTCTCCTTCTCCTGTCGGAGACGCTGCGCGAACGGAGACGGCAAAGCCGAACGTGTCTTTGTGAGTCCAGCCCCCGTCTTGGACGCCACTTGCTTTATGCCGGGAGACCCGTCCACCGCAGTGGCTCCGCTTTCC
>NZ_JBPAOH010000229.1:0-8401 GCF_050875635.1 Tolypothrix sp. VBCCA 56010 | reverse complement strand
AAGAATTAGTAGAAGATTTGTTGTCTATAATACATTGTTTTAGCTCACGCTTGTATGGGCTACGCAAATATAAAGACAAGGTGAAATTAATCGCTAATGGGATCGTTACATTGGGGTTTACTGATTGCAAGGCTTTTTCAAATCGGTATACCAACTCACGATGCCACGCTAGCAATATAGCGCTTTCATGGGCACCATCATGTCCGGCAGCAGGACCTTGGGCATCATCGTACATTAAACCCATAGCTCCCACATGCACTGCAACAAACTGGTCATAGATACTAGTACGGCTACCCCTTGGTACAATATTTTTTAATGCCCGCACAGCATTAACGAATGCCTGTTTCTCTTTTGGGGTAAGGTCAACAACATTCTTTCTAACAGTTGGTCTATAAGCTTTGTATTTGTTAATCAGACGCTTGCTGTTTGCAGCAGAATCAGCCTCGGTAAAAAAATCAATTGCTGACACGGTACGCTCATACTTATGATGGTCAACATTATGGGAAAGTGCTGGGGTTACAAACGCGATCGCACAAGCAACCATACCAGCAATAATTGCTGTTTTAATAATTTTGTGGAGAATTTTCATAATATACGTTTGATGGTGTTCTCTGCCCAAATTTTCTCAGGAATCTCAACTAGAAATTATGTTTTGTAAGTATATAAATTGACAGATAACAGATCGACTCACAATATAAAATCTTTTGGAAAATCCTTCTATTCTTTTGCAAATAGCACACAAGCTCTCTCACCGACTCTTGCAGAGAATACGGAAACTTACTTAAAATCCCCTAAAGTACCTGCTACAACAGTAGTAGGGTGCGTTATGCTTTTAGAAGTCCGCACCAACAACTGTGCAAGGTGCGTTGCGCTGCTTTGACAACGCACCCAAAGAGTGATTTGACTGCTACAACAGTACTATTTTGCGGTTCTGCATTGAAGGAATGCAGTTTCCAGCGCCTGCTACTGAATCTTTTCAACTCTAGCCTCAATTTCTGCATTTTTCTTATTGAGAGTCGTCTCACGCTCAATATTGATGGTTTCGTCTGACAATTCACACAACGCTTGTAAGGAGACTTTACCCTCAGTTTGCAGCGCTGACAACCAGTTTGAAATCGACTCTAAAATTTGCTTTCCACTTCTTACTTGCAGGCTCAATTTATCTTCAAGTACATCGAAGAGAACGAAAAGCGATATTGTTTTCCAAATTGTTTGAGTCGGAGCTACTACTTTACAGGAAGTGACGATTTTTCCTGATTTTGGCAGATGAAGTGCTAAACCTGAAGCCGAAATAATTTGTTGTACTGACTCAATTGATAAGGAAGAAATATCAGCAATTTTACGATCGATCTTGACAAAATCTGCCAAGTCAGGCTGTTTCAAAACAACTGTACTTAAAGGTTCAGACTGAAAGATAATTTTTTCGTTCAAGGGGTCGGCAACAGCATAAACTTGTACAGAGTATGGGGGCTGTGGTACAGACCCTTTCTCATAGAATAAACGCCCTTCTGGAGTAACTGTAATTGGCGATGTTGCTGACAGAGTTTGTAACGTTTTAAGAGTTCTAGCGGTACTTCGCACAAATACAGGATCAAGCCCAAGTACAGAGGCTAATTCATTCTCTGTTGGCGGAGGGTTAAGTTCAATACCAGCGCGGATGATAAACTCTTCGAGTACATTGAAATGGCGGGGTTCCTTGATAGTGACTTCTACAGGAATTTGATATAAACTATACCGGAATTGACGCGCTGCCAAAACTGATAAAGCTGGACTTTGCGCTTCGATTTCGTCCACCAATTTCTTGAGACTATCATCAATAGGTTTAGCAGCAGATTGAAGAAACATCAATGAAACCTCCATGAAGACGTACAATGTTTGAAACCTCGGAGTACATACTTCCGATTTTGCCCGGTTGCTGAGTAAATAAATCGTGACAGCCAACAATTATCAATAGTTCTTGAGCGCGGGAAAAAGCAACGTTAACTCGTTCCGGCTTCTTGGCAAATCCCACATCTCCCCGACTGTTGTTGCGAACCATACTAACAATTACAATAGGTCTTTCCATACCTTGAAATCGGTCTACAGTACCAGTGCGAATTTGCAGCGAAGGGAAAAGTTCAGATTGAAGACGCTCATCAATTTTTCTCAGTTGAGCGCCATAAAATGTAATCACGGCAATTTCTTTTTTTGGTTCACCATTCGCAACTTTATCAAACCAAGCATCATTGATTTGCTGACACAAACATTCGATAACATCAATTTCTGGAATATTAAAGAAAGAAGTTCCTTTTGATGATTCTTTAAATTCATTTATTAGAGGCATTTTTACCCAGTTGAGATGGTGATGTTCTTTGATGTTTTTGCCTGCGAGATTATGTGCGCGTTTAGTGTTAGGCTGTAAGATGCCACATTCTAGCTGACCGTTGTAAAACTGATTGATTGCGCCCATAATAGTAGGGTGCATTCGATATTGAGTAGTCAGCATCTGCTTGATGCTTTCGTTAGCAGTTTCAAACTGTATTTTAAATAATGATTCTTCTAAAAATTGCAGTTCTTCTCGTGTACTGCCAATTTCTTGAGCTACTTCTGATAAAGTGCTAGTATCGAGCATAGGTGGTAATTGACGATGGTCGCCTACCATTACTAACTTTTTGCCTTTTAAAGCTGGGATTAGTAACTCTGGTGGAGTACATTTACTGACCTCATCAATGATGACAACATCAAAGTATTTAAATTCTTCCGAAAAATCGCGATTTGCAGCTTGAACGCAGGTGATACCAATGACGTTAGCGTTATCTAAATAAATACGCCTTAAATCGTTGCGATCGCCTGATGAAGGTTGGCGTAATTTTTCAATCCAATCTTCGACAAAGTGCTGATATCGGTTGAGATAAGTTTCATCATTTTGAAGTTGCGAGTGCCAATAGTTAAACTTCTTTTTGACACTGCGTAAAAAGTCTAAATTAAACAACTCCGTAGAAACAATATCAGGTTTTAGTTGATCGGGTATCGCTTGCCATACAGTGTGCCACCAGTTTCTTTCTGCGATTAAATCTTCTGATAGTGGTTGTATTTCTTTCTCTAGTTTACATAGTTGTTTTTGTAATTCTTCGAGTTCATGTATAGAAGTTGCAGTTTCTTGTTCTAGCCGGGAAAGATGTTCATCTAAAGAATTTTTGATACTCTCCAATACTGTAAAAGGCTCTAATGATAAAATTAAGCTTTCAAGCTGACTTGTATGGCTTTCCCAATTATGCACTAGCGTTGAAAATTGTTGGGGTTGCTCCCATATATATGATTGATTGGTGAGATATTGTTCGGCTATAATGCGTAATTGTTCGGGTAGGTTTGGCTGTCGGATAAGTTCCTGCAAAATATTGGTAACTCGGCTAAGTTTGATGTTAGCTTCTTTCCGCACTATTTCTACCTGCTCTTGGGCAGCGGATATTTGCTGTTGATTAATTTCTGTTCTTTGAAGTTCGTTTAATTGGCTTTGTAGATGCTGAAGCTGTTGTTCGGTTTTAGTTTTAACTGGTAAAACGCATTTACGTGCATTTGTCAAGATACTTTCTAGCAGTTCTTGTGCAATACGGTTGAGGGTAGACTCGATGTTATTCGGTTCCCATGATGCAGCATACATTTGTTGCATATTGCTTAAAAATTGCTGGGTATTTTTAACTATAAGTCGTCGCTGATTTGTGTCGAGTCGCGGATAGTTAATAAATTTTTCAGCAATCTCCTGCCACTGTACGCGATCGCTTGTTGACAGCACCATTGGAATCTCAGTCAAACTCATATATAAAAAATAACCAAAATTGTACTGCTTACCTTGTAAGTCAATAAAACCTCCCTCTACCTCAAAAGACAACGCTTTTCTCAATCTCACCCAATCTGGCAGATAATCGATTTTGTTAACTGTGTATGTTGGTACAAGTGGTAAGTTAGATGAATTAGCGAGTTCCAGCAACTCTGATGGTAATTGCACCTTATCATTTGTTAAGAGTTGACCAGATTGCTGACAATTGTTCAAGATTTCATACAGTCTGGAATATGCTGTAGACTTCCATTCCTTAACAGCGGTTATAACTAAATCAATTTCCCCTTTGCGGTTTTCCCAGTTCTGGATTGTTTGCTGTAGGCTTTGCTGCTTGGTAATAAATTGCTGATAATCTGTTTGTAGTTGATTCAAATAAGTAGAATTTTGTTTGAAAACCTGGACTGAATCAGCAACTTCCAATATGGCTGCACTAGCATCTTGAGCATAACTAGATGCTATTCTCAATTCGGATATTTCAGTCGCTATCTCACGCAACCAAACTGCCAATCCAAATGCACCGCGATTGGGGTGAACAAAGCCAAATTCATCAGTATACTTGATGGCTGTACGAACATTTGCCAAAAAGTTTTTTACTAAACTGTTTCCTTCTGTATAGGGTTTAAGACGCGGCAAAAAGTTTGTTAATTCTGGAGTTTCCCAGTTGACACTCGGGGCAGTATCTAATAGATTGTCCAAGCCAGCAATGAGAAATTGAACCTCACTTTTTTGTGCGATCAATACTTTGTAGGCTGTTTTTTGTTTTTGACAATTTGCCTCTAAATTTGCCTTGTCCTGATTTAATTTATTTTGTTTATGATTGAATTCTTCTTCTGCTTTCAAGTAAGCTGTAAATCGCTCTGATGATGCCAGCAATTGAGGTAAAACTTGTACATTGTCGAGGCGTTTGGCAAGGCTGTTTTCGCAATCAGTAGCGGTATTTTCCAGCCATGTGCCAATCACTCGGTCTTCCAGAAATGGCTGTCCTTCCTCTCCAACTTTTTCGGCTTTTCCCTTTCGCACAGCCCGGATTGCCGGGTTGTGAACTAATCGACTCAGAGCGTTATCAACTGCTAAGTTGGCTTGAGAAACAATTAAAGTGCGTCCACCCCGAAGGGCAACTTGATAGCAAATCTCGGCAATGACGGTGGTTTTGCCTGTACCTGGTGGACCTTGGATAAGAACTAGATCCTCAGCCGCAAGCACTTTTTCGACTGCTGCTTTTTGACCAGGATTAGCAGAGGATAATAATAAATTCTCTGGTTTAATTTGAACAGTTTTTTGGATGGATCTTGCCTGGGAAGCGTCGAATAAAAAGTTTCCCAAATAAGAATTCTGGCTACGACCATTTTTCAAGTCGTCCAAGGCTTTTTTCTTACGCTGAATTTGTTGGATGTTACCAACTGCCTCGAAAAACAAGAATCCAGTAGCTGGTAGCTGATAACGCCCTGCTACTATGTAGTCAGCTAAGTCACGCTCTAGCCTTACCGAAATGATGCAACGGTTGGGATCAACTTGTTCGATAGACCCTAATTGACGACTGTTTCGCCAATTTTTTCCTGTAGGAGCAGTCTCGAAAAGCTTTACCTCTTCGTTTCTTGCTTGTTTTACCCGTTCCCAAAAGTTTTCTACATCAAGGGAGTTTTCATATACGCCATCAAGGGTAGCTGAGGCTACATTAATCTCAAAACTGATCCGGCTTGTACCTCCATAGTTATGACCTAAAAAAGATACACAAAACTGACTTGCCTTAGCGATGTTCTCTTCAACCTGTAAAAATGCTTTCCAAATTTTCAAGAAATTTGCTCTGACTTTGCCGTTGTTCATCTAGTGTTGCCCTTACCAACAAAGTTTTCCAAATCTTATCAGGTACTTAAAACCAGCATTTCCCGGCGGAAAATGCCACTATTAGTTAAAGCTAATTTTCCGAGGCGATCGCCTGCCAAGACCTTGACCTAATGAATGGCGTTTACCATGAAGACACGGGTATTACTGGGTGATTAGTTGACTGATGACTGTTAACGGTTAACTGTTAACAGCCAAAAAATCAAGTTAAAACTATAAACGAAAGGTAAAAATATATGAAAATTAATGTGCGTAGTGCTGTTGTGGCTGCTAAAAAGTATTTTGAAGATATACAGGATATGATAGGTAATTCTATCAATGATATCTTGCTTGAAGAAGTAGAATTGTCAGAAAATCAAAAATTTTGGTATGTTACATTAGGTTTTAGTCGTCCTGTAGCTAAGACTGAAAGATCGCTTATTCCTGACGCTATTTCTTTAACTACTAAATATGAACGTGAGTATAAAATATTTACAGTAGATGCAGAAACGGGGGAGTTAAAATCGATGAAAATTCGTGAGGTATGAAAGATTATATTCGCTCGTTGTTTCAAAGTTACAAACAAAAAGGAATTTTAATTGACACAAATATTTTATTGCTTTGGTTTGTAGGTACTGTAAATCAAAGTAGAATATCACAATTTAATCGAACTGAAAAGTTTTTACCGGAAGATTACGATTTGCTAGTGAGCATCTTGTCATATTTATCAAAAATTGTTACAACACCTAATATTCTTACTGAAGTGAATAGTCTTGTTAACCAGATTGGTGAACCAGAACGTTCTCAATGTTATTCTGTTTTTGCTCAAGCGATGACTGCATTAGATGAATTTTATATTGAAAGTGTAAATGCTGTTCAGCTAGATAATTTTACTAAATACGGGCTGACTGACTGTGGAATTGTGACTTTAGCAAAAAATAAATATTTAGTGCTTACAGATGATTTCAAGTTAGCTAATTATCTGCAAAAAGTAGGTATTGATACAATTAATTTTAATAATATTCGGACTTATGGTTGGTAATGCATTACTCCAATTTTTGGACAGGCGATAAAAGCGGGCTACGATGGCGCTTTTCTCCCGTCGTAGACGATCGCCCTCACCCCCCAGCCCTTCGCCCAAGCCAAGCATCGATTGGGTGCCGCCCTTTTTCAAAGAGGAAAGCTCTTGAGATGGGGGGATGTGGGGGAATAACTGTTGACTGTTGACTATTGACTTACTTGGTAGCCGTACTAGCTGTTTGAGGAACTAGCTTGATTGAGAAGGACAATACTATCTTGGTCGAGCTTTATATTGACAGCTTTGATGATATCGTTGAGTTGCTCAAGCTTTGTCGCGCTAACGATGGGAGCGGTGATGCTAGGACGCTGGATGAGCCAGGAGAGTGAAATTTGGGTGGGAGTCGTATTATAAGTTTTTGCCACCTCATCAATTGCCTCTAAAATTCGCCTGCCACGAGCGTTTAAATATTTTTTTACATAACCAGCACGGGAACTATTGGATAAATCTTTCTCCTCTCGGTATTTCCCGGAAAGAAAACCACTGGCGAGAGAGAAATAGCTAATGACGCCAATTTCCTGTTCAATGCAAAGTGGTTCAAGGTCTTGCTCATAGTCGGCTCGGTCATACAAGTTGTAGAGGGGTTGAAGACTCTCATAACGAGGATACCCATGCTGTTCGCTGATTTGCAATGCCCTTACAAGACGATCTGCACTATAATTTGAAGCTCCAATTGCACGCACTTTCCCCTGACGGAGTAACTCTGCATAAGTTTCGAGGGTTTCCTCAAGTGAAGTACTTTCATCATCGATATGTGATTGATATAAATCGATGTAATCCGTTTGTAACCTTTGCAGTGAGTCCTCGATAGCTAAATGGATGTGCGAACGAGAAAGTCCTTTGCCTTTGGGACCCATATCATTACCAACCTTGGTTGCGACGATCACCTTATCACGGTTACGGCGCTGCTTCATCCATTTCCCCAGAATCGTCTCGGATTCTCCACCTTCATTGCCCTCAACCCATCTAGAATAAACGTCAGCAGTATCAATGAAGTTGCCTCCTGCCGCAACAAAGGCATCCAAAATTTCAAATGAAGTGGCTTCATCAATCGTCCATCCAAAGACGTTGCCACCAAAACACACTGGTGATACTTCTAGTTCAGAGCGTCCAAGTTTACGTTTTTCCATATATACTACACTCAAACTACTTTACCCATTCAAAGCTTCTTCAATTTAAACTAAGTGCCACAACACCTACTTGATTCGGAGGAAAGATTTTTATCAATCACATGTGATGAGCATTGTATAGAATTACTATCAACTAACTGTTATTTTAGTCTTTTGGGTAGTATAAAATATTTCCATAATCGCCCAAAGCTATAACTTCATCATTTTCACTCCAATTATTATTTTTTCTCACATATTCAAACTTCTCTTTTAGTTCTTCTTGAGAGTAAGACTCTAAATTCTTTGCCCAAGGCAGCCCAAAATTAAAAGGAAGCGAAACAATTGATTCAATTTGTTTTGTAGTGTTGATGAACTTGTAGTACTGTCCCATTTTTTACTTACCAACTCACCCAAAAATGTCTTATAGCGTTTCCCGATCTAGTGAAGTACGCCTGTAGGGGCACAACATGTTGTGCCCTTGGGAAAAACCTGTCCAAAATTGGGCAGGCTTCTCCTTCGGAGACGCTTCGCGCTCCCCCAAATGGCGCACAATAATCCACAATTAGCACCCAAAAT
>NZ_JBPAOH010000228.1:0-8402 GCF_050875635.1 Tolypothrix sp. VBCCA 56010 | reverse complement strand
AGCCCCAGGCTTATAGCCTGCGGGCGATTAAATGCATTATTCTTCAAATAATACAACGCTTGATGAAGATGCAACAAATGTAGCCCGTGCAGACGGGCTTTGTTCTTCTAGCCCCAGGCTTATAGCCTGCGGGCGATTAAATGCATTATTCTTCAAATAATACAACGCAAATTATCTAAACATGTTAACCGATTAATTTTCTTTAACACAAGGCAACACCCGCATTACCGATTTCTCCTCGGAAACGTTTTTTTGATAAACTCGATACCAAATCTGGCGATAAATTGTGCTTTTCAAAATCCAGTGCTGGCATTGTTTGCCAGCAGTTGCGGCAAAAGTAGTAAACTTCGGAACCACGTATATGTCGCAAAAGTAATCCAGAACAGCAAGGACAGTTATTCATGATTTGTCAAACTTCTAATAATAAAGGTGTGAATTTTAAAGCGCGAGCGATCGCCTATGCAGCAAATTAAGTAAGTTGGTTGAAATAAAGTTAAATATTCACTTCATTTAAGTCCACCTACTTAGCTCTTTTTTCAGAATAACTATCAAATTTGAGGAACTTGTGAGGAAAAGTTGATTTTTTATAAAGATTTGTAAATGCAACTTCTTAATTGAAGACTCTATGATAAATATCGAGTAAATGTAATGAGTGTTTAGTGTAAATATTTACTGCAAATTTTTATTAAGCATTGCAAAGATTTTTGCGAAAATGAAAATAATCGAATTTTTTGTTGTAACTTTTATAACGAATAGAAAAATACCACTTTAGATACTCATTTAAAGCTTGACAGCAGTAAGTTTTTGTGTATATACTCCGCTTTTAGCTGTGTTGCCTGGGCTAGACTCGGCAACACGTCATTTAATCTACGGCAATAAAGCCGTAGATTACAAACCTTTTCCTTGTTTATAGCTATCATCAGCATCAAACGGTATTATATAACCGTAATTATCATTATAAAAACCCTCTTTTTGCCTTGATTTGACAAAAAAGCAATTTTTGGAGACATAAATTGGACATTTCCTAACTTTCTTAACTAAATATTTTTTTTTGCAAATGATTCTTCATACTTTGCTGCCAAGTTGGAAATTAGCTGAGAAATCAACGTGAGAAAACGTAATCTTATTCTCATAATAATCTGTTGCACATTTAACTTTCGTGCAGAATACATTAGTTATTTATTAACTGTTTATTAATAGAAGTTATGCATGAAAGCAATAAGTAATAACTCAGGTAGAATAAAACTAGAAGCAGATAAGTTGCTCCTCGGCTGAGAAAAGTTAAGAATTAATGTTATTTTTTCTTGATTGTGGATTTTAGGATCTTTCTTAGTTGCAGTTTTCTATTTGCTATTAAAGTGAGAATAAACGCATAGATTATAAGAATGCCAAATTGCCGAAAAAACATCCTGGATTTAAAATATAGAGGTATCGAATGACTATTAGTACTTTTAACAAAGAAACAAATCAAGATAAAATACTCAAGGAGAAACCACGCAGGCAAGGGCAACGCCTTATGAACACTGGTGTCGAAAGTGAAAACACCAATAGACCAAATACTTCAGCTGACCAATTGATTTGCAATAGCTCAAATCGCGGTCGAGTGGCGATTTTTATTGATGGCTCAAACTTATTTCATACAGCTTTGCAACTCGGCATTGAAATTGACTATGCTAAATTACTCTGCCATTTAACTCAAGATGCAAGATTATTGCGTGCTTTCTTTTACAGTGGAATGGAGCGCAATAATGACAAGCAACAGGGTTTTCTCTTCTGGATGCGTCGCAATGGTTATCGCGTAGTCACCAAAGAGCTAATTTCGCTTCCGGATGGTTCTAAAAAATCAAATCTGGATGTAGAAATTGCTGTAGATATGATAACTTTATCACCGTACTACGATACTGCGGTCTTAGTCGGTGGACATGGAGATTTGGCTTACGCGGTTAATGCTTTGAGCTACAAAGGAGTTCGGGTTGAAGTCGTCAGCTTGCGCGGAATCAGTAGCGACAGCTTGATTGATGTTGCTGACTGCTTCATTGACCTCGATAGCATTAAACAATATATTCAAAAAGATCCTCATTCTGGCTATAATTACCGATCGCTCTCAAATTCCAGTTTTTAAGAAGCAATTTTACATTGCCACCGTTGGCAATAAAATCACTGTGACTCAAAAATTTATCGTCTTGGATTGGCGATACAGAGTATCGCCTGTTTACCAAAATTGCAGCTTGAGCGTTTTCCTTAGTAAAATGACAACCGGGGAAATCTCTCTGTAGCCAGATGGACATTTTAATTGTCGAAGATGAAATAGAAATCGCTCAATTAATCCAACTTTCTTTAGAAAAAGAAGGATTTTCCTGTCGCATTAGTCGCGATGGTATAAATGCTTTAAGGATGTTTCAAGAGCAACCACCAGATTTAATCATCTTAGATTTAATGATTCCTGGTTTGGATGGGCTGGAAGTCTGTGCGAGAATTCGCCAGAAACCTGGTACAAAAGATCCTTATATTTTAATGCTCACCGCCAAAGGCGAAGAAATCGATCGCGTAATTGGCTTATCTACTGGTGCTGATGACTACATGGTAAAACCATTCAGCCCTAGAGAGTTAGTTGCTAGAGTCAGAGCGCTATTACGGCGCAGTCTTCGCCAAGGGGGACAAAATCAGGTGTACCGTACACAAAATTTTATCGTAGATGTAGAGCAGCGCACTGCCAGCCGCCAAAAAAATTCTCAGTCATTGGAAATTTTGGACTTAACTACCTTAGAATTTAACTTATTAAGCACCTTTGTCAGCAATCCGGGTCGAGTTTGGAACCGCAGCCAGCTAATTGACAAACTTTGGGGTGATAACTTTTTTGGTGATGAGCGGGTGGTAGATACTCATGTTGCTCGCTTGCGAAAAAAAATTGAAAAAGACCAAGCTCACCCTAGTTTTATCAAAACTGTTGTTGGAGTAGGCTATAAATTTGAAGATGCTCCTGTGGTTTAGATGAAAATAAGCTTTAGGAAAACGAAATCTTTGCCTTTGGCATCGCGCCTATTTTTCTCTCACCTAGTAGTGATGATGGTGGGGGTAGCTAGTCTCGTCATCATCAGCAAAGTTTCTTCACCCCGCTTTTTTGTTCTGCACTTAGAAAAACTAGAGCATCAAGGATACGACTTAATCAATGTCCGTACTGACTTAGTTGATGGATTTGAATTTGCTTGGCGACGAAGTACTCTTTGGTCAGTCTTGGTGGGGACTACAGCAGCAGGGGGATTGAGTTACTGGGTTTCTAAACGAATTATGCAGCAGTTGACGGAAATTGAACAAATTACTCAAAAGATTGCTGCCGGTCAGCTTGATGAAAGACTACCTTTATCTGGTGTCCCCGAACTAAATCGAATCGGTGCTAGTTTAAACCGAATGGCAGCAAGTTTGCAAGGAGTGGAAGCGCGGCGCCGAGAATTAATTGGAGACATGACCCATGAACTGCGAACACCTCTAACAGTTGTGCGCGGTTACTTAGAAGAACTTGCCGATGGCGGAATTAAGCCGACTCCTGAGATTTATCAACGGTTAACAAAAGAAACTAAGCGTTTAGAAAGGTTAGTCAACGATTTGCAAGAACTTTCTAAAGCAGAAGCTGGTTATTTGCCAGTTAATATCCAACCAATGAATCTGCGTCCGTTATTAGAGTCATTAGTAGAGAAATTTGCCGACCAGTTGCTAGAAGATGGTCCAGTTCTGCGTTTAGAATGTCCCTCACAGTTGCCTTTTGTTTTGGCGGATATTGACCGCACAGAACAAATTTTGGTCAATTTGCTGGGAAATGCGGTGCGTTATACTCCCACAGGTTCGATTATTATTCGTGTTTGGACTGAAGAATCAAAACTTTGGATTGCAGTTATTGATACAGGTATTGGGATTGCCGCATCCGATTTACCTCATGTGTTTGAGCGCTTTTGGCGAACCGATACTTCACGCGATCGCCATTCTGGAGGAACCGGTATTGGTTTAACTATTTCCCGCAGTTTGGTGGAACTGCAAAGCGGTCAAATTGAAGTAGAAAGCGAACTTGGGTCTGGGAGTACGTTTCGTTTTTCGTTGCCTTTGGCTTGACGCTGCAAATATATTTGACCAGATAATTAATGTAAAAGTTTATACTTTTAATAAACTGCCAAAATGGCAACATGAATTTTGTTTTTTAGTTATGCTGGAAACTTATCAACAAAAGCGAATCCACGAGTATTTTATACCAAAAAATAAAAAATATCAAACACTATTTTAGAAGCCACACACCTTGTTACTCGGATTGTTTCATCAATTGTATCTAACTATTTTTCACAGTAAGACTACGAAAAGCGAGAGCAATAAACAAAACCATATATTTGTTTGTAAGTGAGCAAAGTGCAGCCTGTGAAAATCAAACCCTGATTGGCGATTACTGACAAGGGCAATTAAGTAAAAGTAATTTTTACTTAAGTTTATGTGCTAGCCGTATAAAAGTTTTTATACACGCAGTAATTTAACAAAATATGTAGCAGTACTTTGTTTAAATTAGACTAACAGTAGATAAATTTTCTGCCAGAAACACTTTAAAATTTTGATAATAACAAGATTGAGCTAGTTAAAATCATCAGTATAATTGCTAGCCTATTGAGTTCGATTGCAAAATAAGTGGAAGTACTGATTTATATGTATTAGGTTTTCTACTAACATTTATCTTATTGAAAAATGTATCATTGAGATCAAACTCAAAAATTAACTACCGCTGTTCAAACATATGAATGTCCCCCGACAAAATCGTGTAATAATTTCCTCAAGGTCATTTTTGGTAAATATTAAATAGCTTAAGGAGTGCTAACAGTGCATAAGATTCAATTAGCTTTAGTTATTAGTTACCTGTTGATGACCTGCTATTTTTTTAGCAATTGGCTGAGATTTAGCTTGCGTCATCCCAGTTCTTCGCCAGAAGATAAGTTTTTATCTTTGGTAATGTTTTTTATCTCTACTGCATTATGGCCTCTACTTCTTCCCCTGAATTGTCTACAAATGATTAAGACACGGGAATTAGAGTTTAGCGCTGTGTTTCCTGTGATATTAGCAGCCTTTGCCTTTAGTGTTTCGTTCTATTTGAGTTAGATGCATTCATTTGTGTTGTGGTATAAATTTCTGCTGACACAACACAATATCCGAGTCAGGAAATTTTCACTCTTCTTACCTTTGAGATTAAGCGGGTGTGATAAGTGCGTTATTAAATGAAGACAGATACAGAGAATGGTGATAAGAGATGAAATTAATATTCAGTCTTAGAAGTGGCTATACCGTTGTTTTTACTTACTTTCGCCCTTGCCTCACTTTAACCGAAAATTAGACGAAGCACGCTTTTATTTGACACTCAAAGTAAAGTGCAAAAATTCACTACTCAGCCTGGAAACCGTAACGAGACAGTCTAGGCATCTACCATCTTTATTCAAAGTTCCCTAAAAAAGCATCAACAACGATAAAAGCGATCGCGCTTGCATTTATAAGCGCGATCGCTTTTTAATAAAAGCACAATTCAATCAGGACTTGATCGGGAGTGCGATCGCGCCAGGGAATTAAGATTATTTTCTTCATCAGCCACGCGATCGCCCCGGAGTCATTTTACTCTTAGGAGGGTGTCGTGCTGGAGAAAGCGATACCTTCTCCTATCGGAAACGCTCCGCGAACGGTGGGCTTCGCCAACGCGCAACCGTTGCAGCATCTTCCATTCTTCTTTATTAACAAAGGGGACGCATCCATTTTGGCTGACGCATAGCTCAACACCTAAAAGCTGCGATCGCATACCTTACATATTAAAACCGATTAAGGTTTAGAAATCACCATCAAAGGTTAGCATTATAACTTATGGTAATTTCACAATCTTAAATCTTAAATCTTATGACGCAGTAAAGGCGACTGACCAACTATTTAGAGTCCCAAAATCTCCCGGTCTACCATCCTTTACTTCTAATTTCCAAGTACCATTTGGGTTTTCAAAATTAAAATTAGATAGAGAATTTTGAGGACTAAAACTACCTGTAAATGGTGCAGTTGCCCAAGAAATAACATTTGAACCCTCATCATCTAATGTTGTATTTATGAAGTTATCTCCATTGCCACCAATACCTTTGAAAAGTTCAACTCTAGTGCCTTTAGGACTAATCAAAAATACATCTAAATCGTTATCGTATGGATGGGTAATATTTAGTGTAACGTTTACATCTCTGATTGTTATGGGCAAATTATTCACCACTAAATTAGAAGTAATAGTACTACTATCAGGAATATTACGAGGAACATCTGTGGCAGATACAGTTCTCATAACTTCGGTATTCTGAGTAGTGATAGTTGCAGTCTTAATATTGCTTCCCAGACGTAACTGTATCAGCTCATCATTATCATTTTCAGTAAAGGTATACGTTGATTGACTAAAACCAAAGGGAGCATTATTGCTAATTTTCCAGATGATAGTGTCATCGCCATCAACGACACCATCATCCAAAATTCTAAGAGGTAAGTTTTGGGTAATTTGTCCGTTGGTAAACTGAATATTAGCTGTTGCAGACCAAGTACCACCAAGAACTTGTTGTTTCCATTGGGTACTAATTATCATATTGCTTTCTTCATCAAAAATGCCTTCAGGGATTATATAATCAGCACTGTTTCCTTGAGTATACTGATTGCTTGGAGTAGCTGTACCCTCTTTGTTATCTTTCGCCTCACCTGTATAGCCATTAGCACTACCAAAGCGTCCCTCTTTTGGAAAACCATAAATTAAAAAGTGGTTATATGCTTGAAAGTTATTAAATCCCGCAGTTCTTAAATCAGCGTTATTTGCTAGGTAGTATGACACATCGAAATATTGTGATGAAGCACGACTTTCCCCAAGACCATTTTGTTGAAACTGATTGAATAATTGGCGATTATTTAAATTTGCCGCTTTGAAATCTGCATATTGATTGCGGTAGTAGTTAGTATCAAAAAAAACAGAAAAGAAACGATTTTCATTGATACCATAAGTTTCAAAATGTTGCAATAATTGCCGATTATTATTTAAGCCGACTGCTACTAAATCTGGATTATTCACTTTATAATAATCAACATTGAAAAACTGCGAGAACAAGCGTCCCTCGCTTAGTCCATTATCATTCAGATGTTGTAAAGCTTGCTCGCGGTTGTTGCTAAAAGCTTGAGCCACATCAGGGTTAGCATCTAAATAAAAATTAACATCTACAAATTCCGAAAATTGGCGTCCCTCCAATACACCAAAATTTTGCAGATGATCCAACAGTTGTCTGTTAGTATTGATACCTGCTGTCGCTAAATCGGGGTTACTAGCGCGATACAAACTGAGATTGGCAAACAGCGAAAATGAGCGTCCTTCATTTAAACCAAAGTTCTGAAAATGTTGGAATAATTGCGCGTCTGTTGTTAAACCAGCTGCTGTTAAGTCAGGATTGCTAGCGCGGTAAAAATTAGCATCAAATAAGTTAATAGTCATAGGTTTGTTCTGCAATTTTAAATCTATATAAAACTTTACCTAGAAAACTCAAGTTGCTGAGTTGAAAAAGGCAAAAAGAAGCGAAGAGATTTTTATCTATACTGCTGTACGATGCAGTTCATGAGCGGTTACTTATAAAAATGTCCGCTTTCAAGTAAAGGCAAAAATAAAGGCTGAAACCTTAAGCAGGAATTTCATTATCGTGACAGCATGAATCGATACACGGAAAAAATGCAATTAAGCTAAATACGGTTTCGATTTGAATGCTACTAGCGCCCCGGTTCTTGCTAAATAAAATTGTATTATTATCTTAGAGGTATTATTTGGTAAAACGTAGTTTGATTTCGCTTTTTGTAACAATTGACGCAAAAATATTCGGTCTTCTTGTGCTTGCGCTTTGTTGGGATGAAATGAGTGGTCGTACACAAAGTTACATCAAGTTATATTAAGGACTTGATGACCAAGCCCCTTGGGGCGGGGTGTGGGGTGTGGGGTGTGGGGTGTGGGGTGCATAGATAGCCCCAACAACCGCTATCGTCACAAGCCCCATCATGACGGGAGATTGCGTTGGTCTCTTAATCATACGCCCCGACAACAGCAGTCTTCTCCCCTACACCCTACACCCTACACCCCACACCCTTCTTCTTGACCTGTTTTCAACATCCTGGTTACAAAGATTTCAGATTTTTTCTTGCGATTGATGCACCACTGTTTTATCTGTGATTATTCGCTTAAGTGATATCTGTTTTCTGCTCTATAGCAAACTTTGCCACTCTAGAAAAAAATAGGGATGGGTTATGTTGCCCATCCCAGAAAATTTATGGAGTGTTGTTGAGGGGGGGAGGGGGAGAGGGGGAGGGGGGGGGGGGGGGGGAGAGGGGGAAGACAAGGG
>NZ_JBPAOH010000227.1:0-8561 GCF_050875635.1 Tolypothrix sp. VBCCA 56010 | reverse complement strand
CACATTCTCCTCCTTTTGTCAACTATCTACATATTGCATTGTTCCATAATCCTTTTCCTGACTTATTTACAGCAATGTTAAGAAACATGTGACTAATACATAGCACCTAGAGGCGGGTTGAAAGATTATTTATGCAATTGCTGGAGATAATTGCAATAAGTTTCAACACCCCTCCCAGCTAGAGGCGGGTTGAAAGGTGTTGATATCAGTTTACGAATTTATAACAAAAGCTTTTTAGAAAAGGGTGGGTTGAAAGCGAATCCAGTTACGTCCTTGTTAGACTGGTATTATGACGCTCCGCAGTTCATCTTTGATATAGGGTATCCTCCAGACTGCGTAGCGGTCACTAATTTGTTAATAGTGACAATATTTTGTTAATGGTGACATTAATCTGTTAACAGTGACAAATAATTAGTTAATGTACATGAACAGCGACATTTAATTTGTTCATGTACATCCGCTTGTACATTCACAAATTAGATGACGTTGTTTTACAAATTAATGTCGCTGAAATTATGAGAAAACCCTTGCAGTACAAGGGTTTTATTATTTTTATCACAAACTGTTATTTTTCCGAATTTCACAATTTATAAGTCGCAATCCTAAAAAATTCACAATTTGTATGTCGCTTATTTTGAGGATGGAAAGTTCCTCCTTAATCTTTTTTCATAAATTAGATGTCGCAAACTATCGTATTAATAGTACATTAGTTTCATAGATAACGATAAAACCTCTACATTTTCCTGTGAGGTAAAACATGTCTCAGGACTCACAAAACTCTCTAATTACAAACACAGAAAGTGACCCTTCACAATCCGAGGAAAAGTTTGTAAAACTTTACAAGCTGCCGTCTGATGAATTATTGACTTCGCAAGTAAAGCAGAGGATGGATGTCATTCAAAGTTTGACTGAGCCGTGCGATCGCAAAACCTATGCGATTAGAAAAAAAGAAGCTGCCCAAAAGCTGGGTGTGTCAATTCGCCAAGTAGAGCGCTTACTCAAGAAATGGCGAGAAGAAAGATTGGTTGGGCTGGCAACTACGCGATCGGATAAAGGAAAGTACCGTCTTGACCAGGAATGGATTGATTTTATTATTGATAGTTTTAAGAAAGGCAATGAGGGTAGTAAGCGCATGACCCGACATCAAGTCTTTCTTAGGGTCAAAGGCAGAGGCAAACAACTTAACCTGAACAAAGGAGAATACCCCAGCTATCAATCAGTCTATCGAATTCTCAATGAATATATCGAAGAGAAGCAGAGAAAGCTAAAAGCACGAAGCCCAGGTATGTTAGGGCAACGACTAACGCACATGACCCGCGATCGGCGAGAACTGGAGGTAGAGTGCAGTAATGATGTTTGGCAATGTGACCATACTCGCTTGGATGTGAGGCTTGTAGACGAGTATGGAGTTTTAGATCGTCCTTGGCTAACGATTGTTATCGATTCCTACTCCCGTTGCTTAGTGGGGTTTTATTTGGGATTTGATAATCCTAGTTCTCAAATTGATGCCTTAGCTCTACGTCATGCGATTCTTCCAAAATCTTATAGTTCTGAGTATCAATTGCGTAACGAGTGGCGAACTTACGGAAAGCCCAATTACTTCTACACAGATGGTGGTAAAGATTTTACTTCCATCCATACCACAGAACAGGTTGCAGTGCAAATAGGTTTTAATTGCGCTCTCAGAAGACGACCATCAGATGGTGGAATTGTTGAACGTTTTTTTAAAACGCTTAACGAGCAACTATTAAATCTTCTACCTGGATATACGGGTTCAAACGTTCAAAAACGACCAGAAAATGTTGATAAAGATGCTTGCCTGACTCTCAAGGATTTAGAGAAGGTTATAGTACGTTACATTGTTGACGAATATAATCAGCATACCGATGCCAGGATGAAAGACCAATCTCGGATTGGACGATGGGAAGCGGGATTGATGGCAGACCCATATCTTTATGATGAATTGGATTTAGCGATTTGTTTAATGAAGCAAGAACGCCGCAAAGTCCAAAAATACGGCTGTATTCAATTTGAAAACTTGACCTATCGAGCAGAGCATTTGAGAGGTCGAGACGGAGAAATTGTGGCATTCCGATACGATCCTGCCGACGTAACAACGCTTCTTGTGTACAAAATTAATGCAGACGGGACAGAAGATTTTCTGGATTATGCTCACGCCCAATGTTTAGAGACTGAACGCCTGTCTTTACGCGAATTAAAGGCAATTAATAAGCGGCTAAAGGAAGCAAGCCAAGAAATCAATAATGACTCAATTTTAGAGGCAATGCTAGACCGTCAAGCTTTTGTGGAGGAAACAGTAAAACGAAACCGTAAACAGCGCCGACAAGCAGCAAATGAACAAGTAAATCCTGTAGAGTCGGTGGCTAAGAAATTTGCTGTACCTGAACCAAAACAAATCGCCATAGACAGTGAACCAGAAGAGCTACCAAAATACGAAGTTCGTTACATGGATGAATTCTATGAAGAAGATTAGGTATAGAATATGACAAATGCAATCTCGCTTGCCAAGCAATTTGGCGTTATCAAAGAACCCACACCAGAAGTACAAGCTGAAATTGAACGTTTAAGTCGTGAACCTTACTTAGAACTAGACCAAGTTAAACGTTGTCACGCTTGGATGTATGAGTTAGTCATTTCGAGGATGACTGGTCTATTGGTAGGAGATTCACGTTGTGGAAAAACAGTCACTTGTAAAGCTTTTGCACATCGTTACAACAAGTCACGGCAGGCTAAGGGACAGCGGATGAAGCCTGTAGTTTACATTCAAATTCCCAAAAATTGTGGTTCCAGAGATTTTTTTATCAAAATTCTCAAGGCGTTAAATAAACCCTCAAACGGAACTATTTCCGACCTACGAGAACGAACGCTAGATAGTCTCGCTATACATCAGGTTGAGATGCTTATTATTGATGAGGCTAATCACCTAAAGTTTGAGACTTTTTCAGATGTACGGCATATTTATGATGATGATGAGTTAAAAATTTCTGTTTTGCTTGTTGGTACTACAAGTCGTCTTTTAACAGTAGTTAAACGAGATGAGCAAGTTATTAATCGCTTTCTCGAACAGTTTGAGTTAGACAGATTAGAGGATGCACAATTTAAACAAATGATTCAGATTTGGGAACGAGATGTTCTCAGATTACCGGAAGAATCGAAATTGGCAAGTGGAGATAACCTCAAGCTTTTAAAGCAAGCGACTAAAAAATTAATTGGTAGATTGGATATGATTCTTCGCAAAGCTGCTATTCGCTCATTAATGAGAGGATATAAAAAAGTAGATAAAGATGTTTTAAAAGAAGTAATTGCAGCATCTAAATTGTGATATGGAAGAAAATGTAGATCAAAAAAGACAACTTTGGCTAACCAGAGTCGAGCCTTATGAGGGAGAAAGTATCAGCCATTTTTTAGGTAGATTTCGACGAGAAAAAGGGAATAAATTTTCTGCCCCTAGTGGATTAGGTGATGTCGCGGGACTTGGGGCTGTGTTAGCGCGTTGGGAAAAGTTTTATTTCAATCCCTTTCCGACTCATCAAGAATTAGAAGCGCTAGCAACTCTAGTAGAAGTTGAAGCTGATAGATTACGAGAAATGCTACCTCCACCTGGTGTAGGAATGAAGCACAGTCCCATTAGGTTATGTTGTCGTTGTTATGCAGAGTCGCCATGCCATCAAATTGAGTGGCAATTTAAAGTAACGGTAGGATGCGCGAGCCACAAGTTGCGCTTGCTATCAAAATGCCCTGTTTGTGAAAAACCTTTTCCTATACCGGCTTTGTGGGTGGAGGGACATTGTCCGCGATGTTTTACACCTTTTGCGGAAATGGCGAAGTATCAAAAGCATTACTGATAGCATCTCATTTCTCTTCCTCTCTCATTTGCCGACTATTTACACAGTGACTCTTGCTGTGTAATATGTTTTAGTAATCACTCTCCTGCTCTCTTAAAGAATAGTTATACTTTCTAAAACTCTCAGGTCGGCTGTAAAACTATCTTTCTGCGCCCCGAAATGTAGATATAATAAGCAGATCGATATAGACACACATGGCAGACCATCACCAACTCTCTAACTTTATTTGGCAAATTGCTGACTTATTACGGGGGCCTTACCGCCCACCGCAATACGAGCGTGTAATGTTACCAATGACGGTGCTGCGTCGCTTTGACTGTGTGCTTACGTCAACTAAACCCCAGGTAGTAGCAGCGTGTAACAAGTGGAGTAAGCAAGGACTACAAGATAAAGCCCTGGATGTAATTCTAAACAAGGTAGCAGGGCAGCGTTTTCATAACCGTTCAGAACTCGATTTTCAGCAGCTTAAAGGTGATCCCGACAATATAGATCAACATCTCACTAACTATATTAAAGGTTTCTCGAAGAACGTTTACGATATTTTTGAGCGATTTGAGTTTACTGCTGAAATTGAGAAGATGCGCGAGGCAAACATTCTTTATCTCGTTGTGTCTAAGTTTTGTGATGTTGATTTACATCCGGGTACAGATGATGATCCCAAACTAGATAACATCAAAATGGGATTGCTATTTGAGGATTTAATTCGGCGATTTAATGAAGCAGCTAATGAAACAGCAGGCGATCACTTTACGCCGCGAGAAGTGATCCGTTTGATGGTAGATATTTTGTTTGATCCCGATGACGATATCTTGACTAAACCAGGGATTATTCGCAAGCTGCTTGACCCTACTTGTGGTACTGGTGGAATGCTAGCGGAGGCACAGAATTATTTATACAAATATCATGAGAATGCAAAATTGTGGGTATTTGGTCAGGATTTTAATCCCCGTGCTTATGCTATTGCTGCCTCAGATTTATTGCTAAAGAATAATGAAAATAGTGATATTCGTTACGGTGATTCGTTGATTAACGATCAATATTATGGTGAACGTTTTGATTATTTTCTTGCCAATCCCCCGTTTGGCGTGGACTGGAAAAGGCAACAAAAAGAGGTGCAACGCGAACACGAAAAGTTAGGTTTCGCTGGTAGGTTTGGCGCTGGTACGCCACGAGTTAATGATGGCTCGTTGCTATTTTTACAGCACATGATTAGTAAGTTTGAGCCGTATCAGCCGGATGCTGAGAAAAATGGTTCACGTTTGGCAATTGTTTTCAATGGTTCACCCCTGTTTACTGGTGGTGCGGGTAGTGGTGAAAGTGAAATCCGCAAGTGGGTGATTGAAAATGACTGGTTGGAAGCGATTATAGCTTTGCCAGAGCAGATGTTTTACAACACTGGTATTGGTACTTATATTTGGATTGTCACTAATCGCAAGCAGCAACACCGCAAAGGAAAAATTCAATTAATAGACTCTCGCACTCGCTGGCAACCTATGCGCCGTAGTTTAGGTGACAAACGTCGTTATATGGGTGAAGAAGATATCGCCGCAGTGGTACGGGACTATGGTGAGTTTGTAGAAAGTGAAACAAGTAAGATTTTTGATAATGAAGATTTTGGCTATAATCGCGTTCCCATTGAAAGACCGCTACGTTTGCTCTACCAAATGGATGTAGAACGCAAAAGCCGATTTTTAGATGCTGTGCCTCACTTATTAGATGATGTGCAAGCGATAGATAGAGAATTAGGAAGAGAACCCCGTCCTAATTGGAGTGAGTTTGACAAGCTGATGAATGCTTTAATTAAGCAGCGTGGTAGCAAGTGGAAAAAGACAGAAAATAAACTGTTTCGGGATGTTTTTACAGAGCGGAATTCAGAAGCCGAGGGGGTTATTCTGAAGCAACGTAAAGTGATTGACGAACCTAATGCGCGTGTTTGGGGTTGGTTCCGGGATGCTAAAGGCAAGGTAGAGCGTATGTATGAGCCAGATACGCAACTACGGGATTTTGAAAATGTGTCTTTAACTGATGAAATTGTAGGATATTTTCACCGTGAGGTTGAGCCGTATGTAGGTGATGCTTGGGCAGATAGTGATAAAATTCGCAGTGCGTATGAGATTAATTTTAATCGGCATTTTTATAAATACACTCCTCCGCGACCTTTAGCTGAAATTGATGCTGACATTAAGCAAATGGAGGAAGAGTTTATACGTTTGTTGCATGAGGTAACAGCGTGACTGCTTCTATACATGAATTAATACGACTTAAATATATTGCATCTGTGGAAATGGGGCAATCTCCACCATCAGCTGAATATTCATTATCAGCTGATGCAGGATTACCTTTTTTACAAGGAACAGCTGATTTTGGTACTTTGCATCCCTTACCGCGTATATATTGTCCTGTCTCAACAAAATTAGCAATTCCTGAAGATATTCTATTTTCTGTTCGTGCTCCGGTAGGTGAACTCAACATCGCTGATCGAAAATATGGAATTGGTCGTGGATTATGTGCTATTCGATGCCTTCATCATCTTCACAAAGGTTTTGCATGGTGGGCACTACATTTGGCGCGGACACAGTTAGCTTATGAAACTACAGGTAGCACATACGAAGCAGTTACATCAGAAGATGTTGCTAATTTATTAATACTTTTTCCTAGCTTAGATAACCAAAAAGCGATCGCAAATTACCTTGATCGTGAAACTGCCAAAATAGACACACTCATTTCAGCTAAAGAACGTCTGCTTGATTTACTGACAGAAAAGCGTCGCGCCCTAATTACTCATGCTGTAACTCGTGGGCTAAATCCTGATGTCTCCTTACAAGATTCGAGTTTTGAGTTTTTCAACTATATACCTGAGCATTGGGAAGTGATCAATCTCAAGTTTTTAGGCAAAGTGAAAACAGGAGTAACGAAAGGACGTAATTTTGGTAATCGTGAAACAGTTCTTGTACCATACCTTCGTGTTGCTAATGTTCAAGATGGGTATCTCGATTTATCAGACATAGCTCAAATTGAAGTTTTACCAGAAGAAATCTCCTCGAAGAACAAGGCTGGTTATGTGCCTACACAGGTATGCGTATTGATGGCTACATAACACAACATAACTTTTATAAATGTTACTGCCACATTGATCATGTAAAAGCTCAAGACCATTGCACTCCTGATGAAACCGTTACTTATAGTAATATGGTAGCTTGCTATCCAGGCCCGAATCCTGAACACGAAACCCCGTATGGCGGCGATAAAAAAGGAAATTGGCCTGATTACACAAAAGGGGATCAAACTTTATTTGTGTCTCCTCTAGATCAATCTTGCGAAACCCGTTTCTTATTCAATTTGAAGGGAGAGATTAAATACAAGGAGGGGGATAAAGCGGCAGAAACTACTATTAATAAATTGGGACTCGATCATAAGGAACTTAAAGATTTTCGTAAAGCAGCAATTCAGGGTACTCTCGGTAAACAAAATAATCTTCCTATTCAGAATGCACGCAACAGACTTAAAAAGCTAAAATCTCAACATGAAGGTAGATTGGAACCGTTCTGTTTTGTATTAATACAAGCACTAGATAAACATATTAAAAGACTAGAGTATATTGCTAAATCTAAAGCCTTAAAAAATAAAAACAAAACCCAACATCAAAAGAGGCGCAAATGAATATAGCCAGATATGGTGAAACGGCCTTTGAGAGCATAATTGAAAATCACCTTCTCAGTCATGGCTATGTTGAGGTAACAGACAAATTCGATCGCACCCGCGCTCTTTTTGCCAATGTAGCGATCGCATTTATTCAGCAAACTCAGCCCAAAGAGTGGCAAAAACTAGAAGCACTCCATAAAGAAAAAACCAGTGAACAAGTGCTGACTGACCTGTGTAAATGGATGGATACCTACGGGTCACTACACACTCTGCGTCATGGGTTTAAATGCTACGGTCGAACTCTGCGTATAGCTTACTTCAAAGCAGCCCACAGACTAAACTCTGAATTAGAAGCTCGTTATGCTGCCAACTGTGTAGGTATTACGCGACAACTACAATACAGTGAACGTGAAAAAAACCGAGCGCTTGACATCACTCTTAGCCTCAATGGTATCCCAGTTGTCACGCTAGAACTAAAGAATCCACTTACACGGCAAACTGTAGAAAATGCCAAACAGCAATACCGCCAAGACCGTGACCCCAGAGAAACTATCTTCGAGTTTAAACGCCGCACCCTAGTACATTTTGCAGTTGATACCGAAGAAGTATGGATGACTACACGCCTAGCCGGAGAAGCTACCCACTTTTTGCCTTTTAACAAAGGATACGATGGCGGAGGAGGTAATCCACCAGACACAGAAGGACGTAATTACCGCACCGCCTACCTGTGGGAAGAAGTTTTGCAACGAGACAGTTTACTCGATCTCCTAGCTCGGTTTCTACATTTACAAACAGAAGAGAAACGAGACGATGATGGCCGCAAGTTCAAAAAAGAAACCATGATATTTCCCCGCTACCATCAACTTCAGGCTGTGCGGTTACTGGTAAATGCGGCAAAACATGAAGGTGTAGGAAATAACTATTTAATTGAACATTCAGCAGGGAGTGGCAAGAGTTTGTCCTAAGTCGCCAATAACCTAGACAAAGCTGTACACTCATAGTCATAGCTGGTCTATGAGTGATATATGTATAAGCCAAACGAATTTGCAAAAA
>NZ_JBPAOH010000226.1:0-8660 GCF_050875635.1 Tolypothrix sp. VBCCA 56010 | reverse complement strand
CAGCTTCAGATACAGTTAACTTAGACATCTGCTGATTATAGCTCATGAAATGTCTAAGAATAACGAAGATTGTCTAATTATTTTGATTCAGCTACCCAACCCTAAAGCGGGAGGAACATCCACAACGCTTTAAGCCAGACCCTACAGTTAAAACTAATGCATCTTATATTATTGATGGTGCGTTGCGCGTACCGCGACAACACAACGCCAGTTGCTACAACGGAGGAAACCTCCGCAACGCACTGGCTCCCCTACTACGAAAATTTCAAATCTAAAGTTGACTAATCTAAAATCGACTAATTTAAAATCAATTGCTGTTCTCGGTGCGGGTGCATGGGGATCTAGTTTAGCTGCGATCGCCTCAGAAAACAATCATCAAGTAAGCATTTGGTCGCGGTACGGTTCCCAAACTTTGGCGGAAGTAGTGGAAAATGCCGATACGATCGTTTCGGCGATTTCCATGAAAGGAGTCCGCGAAGTGGCTACACAATTACAGGGTTTACCGATTCCACCGAAAGCCGTTTTTGTGACTGCGACAAAAGGGTTAGAGCCAGAAACTATTAGCACACCATCGCAAATTTGGCAAGAAATTTTTCCCAGTCATTCGGTTGTGGTGCTGTCGGGACCGAATTTATCGAAAGAAATTCAACTAAAATTACCAGCAGCAACTGTAGTAGCTAGCAAAAGTAAAGATGCTGCTGAGTTAGTACAGTTAGTATTTTCCTCTAGTCGTTTCCGAGTTTATACGAATTGGGACTCCTTGGGAGTGGAACTTGGGGGTACATTAAAGAATGTGATAGCGATCGCATCTGGTGTGTGTGACGGTTTACAATTGGGAACCAACGCCAAAGCTGCTTTAGTCACTCGTGGTCTAACAGAAATAATTCGTATCGGCAACTTATGGGGTGCGAAGACAGAAACATTTTACGGTTTGTCCGGTTTGGGTGATTTGCTCGCAACTTGCAACAGTCCTTTAAGTCGCAATTATCAAGTTGGCTACCAAATGGCTTGTGGTAAAACACTAACAGAAGTTCTCGCTCATTTAGAAGGAACCGCAGAGGGAGTCAACACTTGCCAAGTTTTGATGCAACGAGCCAAGCAGCGGAATATATCTATGCCGATTACCGAGCAAGTATATCGCTTACTTCAAGGTGAAGTCACCCCCCGACAAGCGCTTGATGAACTGATGCTGCGAGACATCAAGCCAGAATACAGTTATTAACCTTGTGGAAATAGTTGGTTGTTAGCGGTTAGTTGTTGGTGAACCACTGCGTTGCGGAGCCAGCGCTGTGCGGAGGTCACGAACGTTGAGGCGACTGGCGTGGGGTTCCCCCCGTTGTAGCAAGTGGTGAACCCGAAGGGTTGTTGGTTGATAGTTGTTGGTTGACTGTTAACCCTCAACCAACAACAGTCAACAGTTATCAACTATCCAAATTCCACTATCCACTACCAATTACCCATTACCAATTACGAATATTCTCTGTTGAAAAATTAGTAAATCATCAGGAAATCACTCAGATACCTGTGTAGATAGGACTATGCGTATGATAAACGTAATTTTTCCTTGTCTATGTTTATACCACGTTACAAAAGTGACAGTCAAGATAAGTTAAGGTGGAAATCTTGACTAAGTAATTTCTAGTTTAACAACCAGCTGACGATTTGAATAGCTATTGGTTCAATCAGATTTCAGCTGCCGAACAAGTAAAAAAATAAGGTATTAAATAAAATCAGTACAGTTTTTTTCAAAAAAATTGCTAACTGAACCCTTAACCGTGTTAGTTCACCTAAAATCACGGGAACAATAGCAACAGTTGATTAGCTGACCGAAATCTATTGTTACCTGGAGCCATTGAGACGAGCCTTATGCCAGCAACATCTTTTTACGCAGATGCAGCCTACGAAACCCAACAGTCCTCTCAGATTTTTGACCCAGAACTCACAATTGATGAGACTGAGTTGCCAATAGAAGAACTGGAAGAACTGGAAATGGCGGCAGCTGTTGAGCCTGCTAGCTTTTCTAGCACAAACCGTCGCAGCACAGACTTAGTACGTCTGTATCTTCAAGAAATTGGTCGGGTTCGGTTGTTAGGTCGGGACGAAGAGGTTTCAGAAGCTCAAAAAGTTCAACGTTACTTGCGGATGCGGACACTACTTGCTAGTGCTGCCAAGCAAGGAGATGCAATAATTTCA
Source organism: Tolypothrix sp. VBCCA 56010 (assembly GCF_050875635.1). Taxonomy (NCBI): domain Bacteria; kingdom Bacillati; phylum Cyanobacteriota; class Cyanophyceae; order Nostocales; family Tolypothrichaceae; genus Tolypothrix; species Tolypothrix sp. VBCCA 56010. Next base: position 6,467 of record NZ_JBPAOH010000226.1, on the reverse strand, counting down.
CCATATCTCCGGTTAATCGAAGTTCAGGAACGTTTGACATCTGAACTAGGACATCGCCCGTCTTTAGAAAGATGGGCAGCCACTGCTGGTATAATCTTGTCGGATCTCAAGCCGACTTTAGCAGATGGCAAACGGCGGTGGGCAGAAATTGCCAAGATGACAGTGGAAGAACTGGAGCAAATTAAGACCCAAGGACTCCAGGCAAAAGAACACATGATCAAGGCTAATCTTCGTCTAGTGGTGTCTGTAGCCAAAAAATATCAAAATCGCGGCTTGGAATTGTTGGATTTAGTCCAAGAAGGCACACTAGGCTTAGAGCGAGCAGTTGAGAAGTTTGATCCCACCAAAGGTTATCGTTTTAGCACCTACGCTTACTGGTGGATTCGTCAAGGAATTACACGGGCGATCGCTACTTCTAGCCGCACAATCCGTCTACCTGTCCACATCACCGAAAAGCTGAACAAAATCAAAAAAGCTCAACGCAAAATTGCCCAAGAAAAAGGTCGCACTCCGACTTTGGAAGATTTAGCTGTAGAGTTAGAAATGACCCCAGCTCAAGTTCGGGAAGTTTTGTTACGCGTACCTCGCTCCGTTTCTCTAGAAACTAAGGTTGGTAAAGATAAAGACACCGAGTTAGGCGAATTGCTCGAAACCGACGGTGTTACCCCAGAAGAAATGTTAATGCGAGAATCTTTACAAAAAGACTTGCAGCATCTTTTGTCAGATTTAACCAGCCGCGAGCGCGATGTCATTCTCATGCGCTTTGGTTTAGCTGATGGTCATCCTTACTCCTTAGCAGAAATTGGACGCGCTCTCGACTTATCCCGCGAACGAGTACGGCAAATTGAATCCAAAGCTTTGCAAAAGCTGCGCCAACCCAAGCGCCGCAATTTGATCCGCGACTACTTGGAATCTCTAAGTTAAGGGGTAATGGGTAATGGGTAATGGGTAATGGATAGTGGGTAATGGGTAAAAACTATTACCAATTATCTATCACCAATTACCAATTACCCATGACCAATGCCCTTAGAGAAAATTATTTGCATTTGAATGAACCTAAGTTGCCCCAGCATTTTTGTTACAAGTCCTTGAGGGCGGGGATCGCTGATTATTTCTCTTGTCATCAAGATCCCATGACTTGTAATTGAGGATTCAGTAAATATTCGCAATAAGCCATGATTGTTGCAAATTGCTCAAAATATTTGTTATATTCTCAACTAACAATCTTTGTTGAGAAATATTAGTATGACTATCTACTCAGCTACTTCACTCCGGGCAGAACTAAACGAACGCGGGTGGCGTCTGACTCCGCAACGTGAAACAATTCTACACATTTTTCAGGAACTTCCGCAAGGGGAACATCTCAGTGCGGAGGATCTTTACCATAGATTAGAAGTCGATGGCGAAGGAATCAGCTTATCAACTATTTATCGCACCTTGAAGTTGATGGCACGGATGGGAATTTTACGGGAACTAGAATTGGGAGAGGGACATAAACATTATGAACTCAACCAGCCTTACCCGCATCATCACCATCACCTGATTTGTGTAAGATGCAACGCGACTATTGAGTTCAAAAACGACTCTATTTTAAAAATTGGTGCAAAAACTGCTCAAAAAGAAGGCTATCAGTTGCTTGACTGTCAACTAGCAATCCATGCGGTTTGTCCCAAGTGCCAGCGGGCACTAATGCCACTTTAGCACTTGGGGGTTATCAGGGATCGCGCTACACAACCTTCATGAAATTTTTAGGTAATTTCCAATTGCTGTGATGGAGGGTAAGCAACCGATTGGGGACTTATATTGACAACACCGAAGCGGATGTTAATAGCGTCCGCTTTTAACGTCATTGAGACTGATGCCGTAAAATTGTTGTGCCTGTCTAATCGCTTTTTTGGTGTCATTCCCCATCACACCGTTGAGAGAACCTTTATAAAAACCTTTTTCATGTAGTCGTCGTTGAATTTCCAAGACATTAAATTCATTGTTGGAACCAGAGGTAACTAAACTATATAATTTGGCTCTGGTAGTGGGACCTGCTACACCACTTGATGCTAAATAATTAGCGGTTTGAAACCTGCGAACAGCATCTGCGGTATAAGGACCGTAGTAGCCATTTGGCTCTCCCTCTAAATATCCGGCTTTAATCAACTGTTCTTGAACAACTCTAACTGCCTCACCGCGATCGCCGATTTGCAGTTTATCATCATTATTGCGTTTGGAAGTATCTTCTCCATAACCAATGCCACTTGCGGGCAATCTGCGTTGTGTTGCAGGTCCAACAACACCATCAGCATCTAATTTATAAGCTTGTTGAAAGCGCTTAACAGCTTCTTCAGTAATCGAACCAAATATGCCGGTCGAGTTACCGTAATAATAGCCTGCCACTCGCAACTGTTCTTGCAAAACTCTCACCTCTTCACCTTCGTCACCTTTAGCGAGTAAGTTGGGATTGCTACGCTTGGTGGCAACTGTAGTTTGAGTGGGTTTTTTCGCTTCTGTAGTTTGAGTGGGTTTTGTTGCTTGTGTAGTTGGTGGTTTTTTGGCTTGTGTAGTTTGAGTGGGTTTTTTGGCTTGTGTAGTTTGAGTGGGTTTTTTCGCTTGTGTTTCTGTGTTAACAACAACAGGTTTGTTAGCTTGTCTACCCACAGATGGAGTACGCCAACTCTCTAATTTTTGCATCGTTGTTGCGCTGGCAACGCCATCAACTGGTAAACCAGCAGATTTTTGAAAGCGTCTGACAGCATCTTCTGTGGGAAAATCAAATACTTGACTTACGGGAGCTTGATAAAATCCTGTCCGTTGTAATTGTTGTTGCAAATTCCTGACAGAAGGTCCTTGATCGCCTCTTTCTAGCGCCAAGGCACTGCTAACAACAGAAAGAACAGATAAAGTAACGGCAAGGGGTAACATATATCCCCAAGCCTTGCTAGAAAGCCGTTTCCAGTCGGGTGCTGCTGCTTTATTTAATAAACCGCTAAGGGAAACTAATTCACTGGATGGGCTTTCTTCGTAAACAAAAGCTAAGTGTAAATACGCTAGATTCTCCATACTTGTTTCCTACACCTGTATTTCCTTATTTTTCTTCAATTGCTGCTTCAGCTTGATGAACTAAGTTTCGCAAATTTTCCACTGTTTGTATATTTACATCCTGCCATAAACCGCGCTTATGTGCTTCTAACATTCTCTCAGCAATATCACGCAATGCCCACGGATTCTTTTCTTGGATAAATTCACAAACTGAGCGATCGCCTAAATAAGCTTCGACAATCCCTTGATACATATGGTCTTCGACGCATTTTGCTGTAGCATCGTAAGCAAATAAATAATCCACCGTCGCTGCCATTTCAAATGCTCCTTTATAACCGTGACGCATCATTCCCGCAATCCATTTAGGATTAACTACACGAGAACGATACACCCGTGCGATTTCTTCTTTCAGGTGACGGACTCGCGGATTCGCGGGAATAGAATTATCGCCAAAATAGGTTTGAGGATTTTTTAAGCGTATCGAACGTACTGCTGCTGTTAAACCGCCTTGAAATTGATAATAATCATCAGAATCGAGCAAATCGTGTTCGCGGTTATCTTGGTTTTGCAGCACTATTTGCATGTGCTTTAAGCGTTGCTCAAATGCTTCGGGATTGGGGAGTGGGGACTGGGGAGTGGGGGGAGTGGGGAGTGGGGAGTTAGGAGTTAGGAGTGAGGAGTTATTAATTGCTTTGTCTTCTTGTCCTCCTTGTCCTCCTTGTCCTCCTTGTCCCGAAGAATAAGCGTAGCAACTCCAATTGATGTAAGCACGGGCTAAATCCTGGTCATCTGTCCAATTTTGTGATTCGATTAAGCCTTGGAGTCCTGCACCGTAAGCACCTGGTTTAGAACCGAAGATGCGGTAACGCGATCGCACTTGGGCTTCTTCTGTAGTTAAACCTTCTGCAATCCAAAAATCTGTTTCTTGCTGCACTTGCGCTGCTAGGGGGTTTTGTGCTCTAGGTTCATCTAACGCCGCCACTGCTTGCACCGCCGTATCAAATAAATCAATTAAATTCGGAAAAGCATCCCGAAAAAAGCCAGAAATTCGCAACGTTACATCTACGCGAGGACGCCCCAAAACCGAAAGGGGCAAAATTTCCAAATCGACCACGCGCCGTGCCATACCATCCCACACAGGCTGCACACCCAGCAAAGCCAACGCCTCAGCGATATCATCACCGCCAGTCCGCATTGTGGCAGTTCCCCACACAGATAATGCCAATGTTTTTGGATACTCCCCATTCTCCTGCGTGTAACATTCAATGAGAGTTTCTGCAGCCTTTCTGCCTATATCCCAAGCCGTTTCTGTGGGAATGGCGCGTATATCAATTGAGTAAAAGTTTTTACCTGTGGGCAAGACTTCCGGGCGTCCGCGTGTAGGTGCGCCGGCAGGAGCGCTAGGGACATATCCCCCATCAAGTCCGTGTAACAAGTAGGTAATTTCTTCGTGGGTTTGTTGCAGAGCAGGAAGAAGGCGCGATTGTATCCAGTTTAGGACTAACTGAGATTTTGGATTTTGGATTTTGGATTTTGGATTTTCAATTAGCTGTTCGACTAACTCGGCGGCTTGTTCTTCGAGTACTTCAACAACATCACCTGCGGTGCGACAAGAATTAAGCCTCACGCAGTGGCTCCTTTGCGTGAGAAAAAACTCTTTTCCCAAATCTGCTGTGAGGGGGTCAAAATCTAAACCTAAATCTTCAGCTATAGCGCGGGTGAATCCGATATGATGACGATTGGGTGTACGAGCGATCGCCACAATTAAATCTCGCAACTGACGACCATCAGGACATTTCCCAAAAATGTGCAACCCATCACGGATTTGAGCCTCTTTTAACTCACATAGATAACCATCAATTGAAGGTAAAAGTGAAAAGTCAAAAGGTAAAACAGAAGATTCTTGATTTTGCCTGACTTGAAAATCATGATGTAAATTTTCTTGAAGAATTAATTGAGTAATGCGATCGCATATCGTCGGTAAACGCGAAGGATCTAAACTTTCAGCCTCATAATACTCATCAATTAAATTTTCCAACTCTTGCAAAGAACCGTAAAGTTCCGCACGAGTCATCGGCGGCGTCAGATGATCTATAATCACCGCTTGAGCGCGACGCTTTGCTTGTGAACCCTCACCAGGGTCATTCACAATAAACGGATACAAATGCGGAAGCGCTCCCAAAGCCACTTCTGGATAACAACTATCCGATAAAGCCACACTTTTACCCGGTAGCCATTCCAGATTGCCATGTTTCCCCACATGAACCACAGCATCAGCAGCAAAACATTTCCTTACCCAATAATAAAAAGCTAGATAACCATCAGTTGGTTCCAAATCTGGCGCGTGATAATTCAAACTAGGGTCAATATCATAACCCCGCGCCGGCTGAACACCCACAAAGACGTTACCGAGCTGAATTCCGGGAATGGGGAAAGATGGGGAGATGGGGGGATAGGGGGATGGGGGGAAAGAATTATTTTCTCTCTTACTCTCTTCCTCTGCGCTCTCTGCGCCTCTGCGGTTCGTTTCAAAACCAAAACCCCACCGCTCACCAACACCCTGCCTTACACCCTCCGGTAAACCAGCAAAATACTCCGCATACTCCCCCACAGAAACAGATTGCTGTACCGGACGCCACTCTTTACCTTCCGGATCGTTCGTCACCCCACTTGTAAGACATTGAATCAACTCGTCTCCATCTGCGGGTAGATTTTCCACATAATATCCAGCAGATTGCAAAGCCTTAAGAATTTCCACACAACTAGCCGGCGTATCCAATCCCACACCATTAGCAATGCGACCATCGCGGGTGGGATAATTAGCCAAAATTAAAGCTACATGACGTTCTGCGGGTGGTGTTAAGCGCAGACGCACCCAATTTGCGGCTAAGTCCGCGACAAACTCAATCCGTGAAGCGATCGCTTCATAAACTACCACATCCGTTTCTAAATTCGGATTGCGCGTTTGCACAGCCTTAAAAGACACAGCGCGGCTAATAATCCGTCCATCCACTTCCGGCAGAGCCACATTCATTGCCATATCGCGGGGTGAAAGTCCTTGAAACTGCGACTCCCACTGCTCAACGGAACCACCAGAAAGAATAACCTGCAACACCGGCACATCTAATTTTTGCCAAAGTTCAAGCTGGGGTGTTTCTGTATCCAACCGCGCCAAAGAAAAACTGGTAGTATTCAGCAGCAGCGCAACTTGTTCTGAATCTTTTGGCTGGAAAAACTCGATTAACTCAGCTTGGACATCGCGATCGCGCAACGAAGAAACAAACAAAGGCACAGGTTTCAAATTCCGCTTTGCCAAAGCTTCGCACAAAACATCAATTACCTTGGTATTTCCCGCTAGATAATGAGCGCGGTAGAAGATGATGCCGACTTTGGTTTGGGGAGGAGTGGGAGAGGGGGGGAGGGGGAGAGGGGGGGAT
>NZ_JBPAOH010000225.1:0-8713 GCF_050875635.1 Tolypothrix sp. VBCCA 56010 | reverse complement strand
GAGGAGAAAATGAGACAAGGAGAAGAGTGGGGAGGAAGACACGCAGACCGATCCCCCTTTCTCCCAGCACCCCCACCCCCCCCTCCCCCCATCCCCCCATCCCCCCCTCTCCCCATCCCCCCATCCCCCCCTCTCCCCATTCCCCATTACCGAATTGTCTTATGATGCCTAAAGTAGAAAAATAGTTAAACCAAACTTACTAATGACTGCTGCTGTAAAAACTTCTCCTGACTTAACCTCCCGTTTGGTGAATCGCATCCTAGCAATTAAGCCGCTATACAACCTAGCCAAACACCAAGCCAGACAAATGATGATCAAACGCGCCGAAAAAATATGCGTACCTTGGAACAAAGAAGTAGAGACACTAAAAGCGCGTGATTGGGAAAGCGATTTAGCTGAAGTGCAAAATCCCCAGCTTTCTTACCCAGAATATTACCTCCGCCCATTCCACGCTTACGAAGCCGGAAATCTCGACTGGGAAGCAGCTTTAGAATTAGAAGTTGCTGCTTGCACAGTCCACGCGGGAATTTGGCGAGATGCTGGGGCGCAAGGCGATGCTAAACTACGCCAAAGTTACCACGATATCCTCAAAGCACAAATTCCCCATGAACCGCAAGACATTTTAGATATGGGGTGCAGCGTGGGTTTGAGTACATTTGCTTTGCAAAAGATTTATCCCCAAGCCAAAATTACAGGCTTAGACTTATCTCCTTACTTTTTAGCAGTTGCTCGCTACCGAGAACAGCAACACAATTGTAAAATTAACTGGGTTCATGCCCCTGCCGAATCAACTGGACTATCAGATGCATCATTTGATTTAGTCTCAATTTTCCTGATGTGCCACGAATTGCCCCAATCAGCAACTAAAGAGATTTTTACAGAAGCGCGGCGTCTGCTGCGTCCAGGTGGACATTTGGCAATCATGGATATGAATCCCAAATCGGAAATTTATACCCAGATGCCGCCTTACATTTTTACACTGCTCAAAAGTACTGAACCGTATTTAGACGAATATTTTGCCTTAGACATTGAACAAACTCTGATAAAGGCAGGTTTTAATCCACCTACCATCACTCGCAACACCCCCCGTCACCGTACCGTAATTGCTCAGATGAGTGGCTGATTTATCTGTACTGCTGTGTGCCGTTATACCACCGCTGCTGCTTCTTGCCTACTACTATTGCCGTGTCTCCACTGCCCCATCTTTGCTAAGGCTACTATTGTTCTTTGTTGTCGGGGCAATATCTGGTTTCATCGCTCTGAGCCTAGAATGGGTTTTTGAAACTGTAGCCAACTCGATTGTAGACTGGCAGCAGATGAATAAATCTCTTCCTGGTATCGCCCTGCGGCAGCTTGTGGAGATTGGTCCGATAGAAGAAGGCTGCAAGTTAGCAGCGGTTATTGCCCCAAGTTGCTATTTTAAACGCAGGTATCAATTACGACCCGGTAGCGTTTTTCTCTTCACCATAGCTGTTGCCCTTGGATTCACCGCTCAAGAAAACTGGATTTACCTTTACAATGGCACGGCATCAATTTTTGAGCGTAGCATCGGTACGCCAGTCCACGCTTTGTTCTCGGCTCCTTGGGGTTATGCGCTGGGAATATTTATTGGCTCATACATTCGTTTATCTCGATACAAAAAAGTTATTCCCAGCGCTTGGCTAAATTCAGTAATTTGTCATGCGTTAGTGAATATTTTATCTAGTGCTTGGCGTTACCCAGCACCGTTAAGCTTTCTCAGCTATGCTTCGTTTCCGTTTCAATTGTGGATGTTTTGGCGATTAGAGCAATTATTGCGAAAAGTGCAAAGCAAACCGCCGATTACTCTGATTTCTGGCTATACACCCAAGCTTCGTAACTGGCAACGGGGTTTAGTGTTGTTTGCCCTGATGATAGGTGGAAATGCAATTTTAGGGCTTTTTTTGATGGGAAGAATTATCAGTCCCTTAAGTCTGTCGCAACTTTTTTACCCTGATGTTTTCTGGTTTATATTTCCCCGCTTTTTGCTAAGTCTGATTTTCGCAATGATAGCGTGGCTAATTTATCGCTATTTAAGACGTTCAGCGCGACGGCAATATTTTTAGGTTTACATATTATCGGGATGATTTGACAAACAACGTTGATAAATTCAATATAATTGTAGAGACGTTCCATCGGAACGTCTCTAGGATTTATCCCACAATCGGTGCGACGGCAATATTTTTAATTAGCTAACAATCTACGTGCTAATGGTTGAGGAGTAGTTGTCTGCCCTGATTGTTATATTTATATGTAATCTGAGCTACACACGCATTAAAACTCGCTGATTTTCTAGGGCACTGGCTGAGTTTGATTCTGACTCAGTGCAGTAGATTTCGCAGGAGTTATTGGGACTTTCGATGAGTTTAACTTTGTAAAGCTTTGCCCCCAATTCTTGAATAGGCGATCGCAACAAATTACTAATGTAAAGTGCGATATTCTCAGCAGTGGGGACTACTTCAGCAAAATAAGCAATATCTTTATTTAAAAAGGTGTGGTCAAATGGCTCGACAACGTAATCTTGTATCGCTTGATTCAAAGCACCTAAATCTACAATCATCCCGGTGCGCGGGTCAATTTCTCCTTTGACGGTAACTTCTAAATGGTAGTTGTGTCCGTGACCGTGAGTCCGAGCGCACTTACCGTAAATCTCCGCGTTCTCTGTGTCGCTAAGGTTCGGGTGAGCCAATCTGTGAGCGGCGCTAAAATGTGTGCTGATAGTCAGGTAAGCTTCCATTGAGTTTCCCATATAATCTGCCCAAAGTTCAGGATTTTCAAACAACTGCACGCGGACAACAGGCAAGTGGGGTGCTAACCGCTGCCAGATAACTCGTGCGATATTCTCTGTAGTGGGCAGAGTTTCTTGAAATTCTGTCCACACATCGTTGAGATAAGAAAAGTCTAGTTGGCTTGTGACTTCCCGCTTAATTACGTGTTTTACATCAGACAAATTCAGCACCATGCCATATTTATCTAATTCCCCAGCTAAAGAGACAAATAAAACATAGTTATGTCCATGTCCGGGAAATCGCGAACAAGCGCCAAATTTCTCAATATTCTCTGCTTCGCTTAGTTCTGGTAACCAATACCGATGACTTGCGGAAAACTGAGCGCGGCGATTAACAATGCATTGCATGAGTATCCTGTCAGCAGAATTTAAAATTTCTTAAACTTTCACTATTTCTAGGATAAACTAATTTTTTTGTTAGTGGTTAGTGGTTAGGTAGAGACGTGGGAGTGTGGAACGTCTGTACAAAAGTTAGTGGGAGCGTTGATGGTTGTTGGTTGTTGGTTATAACGACTAACTAGTAACAAAGAACTACTAACATATAACTAACGCTATACATATACATCTATAGATTCTTGCGCCTCGCGGTGCAATCTGGTGGCGATGCGGAACATTTCGTGCCCGGTGTGCAGATAATGCTCATCATAGTTCAAAGGGAAAAATTCTAACTCGTCAAGCCCATCGGCGATCCGATTCAGGCTGTAGTAAAGGTGAGCCGCAGCTCTTGCTAAACTTGGGGGATTTGGTAGGGAACGAAAACTAATTTGCGCTTGCTTGAGGTCATTTCGACAGGTGTTTAAGTAATCTTGAAATTCTTCTAATAGTTCATCATCAAAGGGATCGGCAGCTAGTTGATCGATTTGGTCTTCTAGAGAATCGAGAATGCCACTAACTAAGCGATTGACTGGTTGATAAACTAGGTGCAGCCATGCCTCAATTTGGTCATCAATATCGCGTCCGGTTCGCCTTGCGGCTTTGTAACGCTGTTGAGCTGCTGCTGTCCGCTGTTGGCGATCGCTTTGAGATTTTTCGGATTTCTCGCGCAGTTTTTGGTCATAATTTAGGCGACTTTGTGCGTCGCCTAAAACTTCATATGCTGCATTAATGTGGATAATCTGCTCGCGGTCTGCTGTTTGTTGATTAGTATCCGGATGAAATAATTTCACTAAGCGGCGATAAGCTTGCTTAATTTCCGCTTGGCTTGCATTCGGACTTACTTTCAGAGTTTCGTAGTAGTTAGAAGCCATTACTCCAATTTATTGTTAGCTAATGTTAGCTGTTAATGCACTTTCTTTAAGTCTTGGAACAACGGCGTACTCAGATACCTCTCTCCAAAACTGGGTTGAATCATGACAATTAAGCGCCCTTGATTTTATTATCGTGGGGCGACAGGAATTGCTGGATATAATGCGCCACTGGAAATGCCAGATAATAGCTTTTGTTATCTTGCCAAACGGCGACGGTAGGCGATCGCTTCGTCGGTTACGGTAATCACTTCATTTATTAATTTTACAATGTTGAAAGCAGAAGGAACACACTTGATGTTCCGCTGTCCTTCGGTGACTTCGCACTCCGAAGTCACCGAATCTAACCACGTAACCGCGCTTTCTTGAAATTGGTAGAGTACTATTGACCATTGACTAAATGTAGTACATGATATCTAACTGCCGCCGTGCATCTCGTTTTTCACAGAGATCCTGAAGCGTGTAATTTTGTAAAACTGCGTTTGCTGCTTGACGTGCTTCTTGCCAGACTTCTTCTATAACACCACTGTCTACAGTTTTGGGCTGGACATCTTCATCACACGTCCGTACATCTAACCCTTCCAAACATCCTATCACCTCGAAAAGTGTTATTTTCCAAGGTTCTCGCGACAGGATATAGCCACCTTTTGATCCGCGTTGGCTTTTGACTATACCTCCACGTCTCAAAGTTGCTAACAGTTGTTCCAAATAGCGATCGGGTATATTTTGTTGTGCCGCAATGGTGCGAATTTGCTGCGGTTCGCCGCTTTGGTAATGAGTTGCCAACTCTAATAAGGCAAGAATTGCGTATTCTGATTTACACGATAGTTCCACAGGCTGTAATAAGTTAAGAGTTAGAAATTAGGAAAAGCGGTAGAGACGTTCGGTGTGGAACGTCTGTACAAAAGTTAGGAGTTTAAGAGGAGGCAAAAAGTTATGCTGAAAGTCTTGATCCCCAAGATTTGTTTGAAAAAGCTTGTTGAGAAACCGTTGCTCCCCGTCTTCAGTTATAAGTTAATAATTCACAACTCATAACTCCGTTCTCCTAACTTTTTCTAGTATACTCCGGTTCTCCACTAGGGTTTGATACTTTGTAATCAGCGCTGACTACGAATAAAAAACCCCGCTTGAGGGCGGGGAGTAATAGGGTTTTAAATTGTAGTCAGATTGTCAATGTTCTAGAAGGTGAATGTTGTTCTGAGCGTACCGATAAACGCATCGTCGTTATCGCTATTTTGACCGGGAGAGGTCAACCAAATCACACCAGGGGTGATGGAGACGTTATCAGACACGCGATACTTGTAGAAACCTTCAACCTGATAAGGAATATCTCTAGAACCACGACCAGTACGACCCAAGGCGTAAGGTTGTGCGCCACCGAAGATACCCAAAACGTTACCTTTCTTACCAAAGTCAGGTAGAGCTATGCCAGCTCCGTAGCTCCAAGCTTCAAAATTATCATTGGAACCGAAGCCTGTGACATCAGAGTAAGAGACAAAGCCGCTGATAGACAGTTTGTCACTTGGTCTAATGGCTGCTGACAGACCGTAGGAGTTACTGGAAGATGCGCTTTGAATACCTGTTGCAGAATTAACACCTAAACTGTTGGATTGCGAAGTACCCACTAAAGCAACGTTTTGTCCTTGGAATCCACCTGCATCAAATAAAGCACTACCAGCGCCGTGATAACCGTGGACGTAGGTTGCAGCTAATGCGATGCGATCGCCCAAGTTAAAGTTCAATTGTCCTAGAGCAGCATAATTGCCATTGAATATACCTTGACCTATGCCAGGACTATTCGGTTCCGATCCCAAGTAACCTATAGTTAGTGCGCTTGGTTTCAGCAGACCGCCGCCTCTACCAAAGTTGAAGTTGAGCGCTGCACCTGCACCACCACCAATCCGGAAGATCGGGTTTTCCGAAGCAAATGCAGTTAGAGCGCCATTACCGCCGTCATAGTCCTCAAAGTAAGGGTTGACAGTGGCTGCATAATCGCTATGAATACCACCGGTAGCTGCAACGTAAAGTCTCGCAGGTCCGATTGGGACGTAATACGCTAACCAATCTAGGTTTACACCGTTATCGTTTTGTTCTCTGCCAGTTATGTTAAAGGTTTGAAGACCTTCAGCACTACGCTCGGAGGGGTCTATAATTCCGTTTCGATTAACGTCTGTGTCAGTACCTAAGTTCAATCTTCCGGCATTACCAGTGGCGAGACGAGTGTGTAAAATGTCTCTGCCTGTAAAGCTGGTTTGCAAGTCTAAACGTACTCTTTCTTGGAAGACGGTGTTGTTGTTGTCGCCAACTGTATCGCCAAAAGCGTCAGTCAGGGCGAATATTGCTTCACCCACTAACTTGGTAGTAGTAGAGAATTGATTTGACTCTAATTCAGCAGTCCGGGCTTCTAACGCATCTACACGTCCGCGTAGGGTTGCTAGTTCTGCGGAAAATTCTTCTTGCAAACGCTGTAAGGTAGCCAAATCTTCTTTTGTCACCAAGTCAGCGGTGGCTGTGGCGATCAATTCGTTAACGCGATCCAAACAAGCATTTAAACCAGCGGCAAACTCATAACGGGTTAATGCACGGTTTCCGCGATAAGTTCCATTTGGATAACCTGCGATACAACCGTAACGCTCAACCAAGGACTGCAACGCTTGGAATGCCCAGTCTGTCGGTTGTACGTCGGAAAACTGGGAAACCGATGTTACTTGCGCTTGAGAATTACCGTTCTTGCCTTCGTTGCTGTACTTGTTAACTTGATCTAAAGTGTTAACTTGAGTTTGTTGTTGTACTTGTTGTACTTGAGCCAATACTTGTGGTTTTTTACCAACTGTAGTGGCGGTAGATGTTGAAAATACTGTACTGTTTTGTACTTGAGCTACATCTGGCTTTTGGGCAACTTCTGTAGCGGCAGTTGGGAATACTATACCTTTAGAAGTATTTTTTGAAGCTTCTAGTTTATCTACTGTTGGTAGAACTTCTAGTTTGTCAGCTTGTAATGCTTCTGTTGAAGCTACTTCTGATTTTTCAGTTTGTAATGCTTCTGTCTGAATAGCCTTCTGGGTGGTTGTAGTTGGAGCTGCGATCGCTGTTGCTGAAACTAACAACGTTGCTCCTAATACCGCTGGACTAACCACCAAGGATTTCCACAATATATTAGACATCTTTCCTCTTTTCCTCACACCTTGTATAGATAACCTTGTTTGTTGCACTTATTCCGGAAAATGCCACATCTTTATTTAAACCTTTTATATGAGGCTTAATTGTCACCACTACAATTCTAGTTTTTGCCAAGCTAATAACTAATTAATTTTGTTAAAAATTGATGTGATTAACTTAATGCAAAAACATTCCCTTATACTTTGGTATTATAAAACATTTGAGTCATCTGACAACATAGCAGCGATCGCCTCGTAAACTGTCACACATCCCAGGCGATAAGGAATTTATCATTATTGGTCGGTAGGGGCGCTCTTTGTTGATGCTTATCTCGTTCCTACGCTCTGCGTAGGAATGCATTTCTCCACGCTCTGCCTCGACGACGTGGGCAGGGAAACTCTTTGTGGGCGGGAAAACCCCGCCCCTACGATATTTGGGAAATTACCCCAGCTAGTGGGCGGGAAAACCCCGCCCCTACTTTCTGTGTCAACCCACCTGCATCATGTGTTGTCAGGGCAATCTTGACTTTGTTGTAAGAAATCTCTATATATGGATGATGTCCCGCCGACTCAGCAGGCTCTACTAACTGATTTACAAATTCAATTGCCTGAATAAAATCCTTAAACTTGCGGGTAGACTGCAATTTGTCACCTTCCACTGTCCAGTCATTAAGAACGCTTGCCCGTTGTTGAATTTATGCTTCAGTCAGTAGTTGCGTCATTGCTACATAAAACCTGATTATTCTAGATTTTTCCGAGCCAGAGTTGATGAAAAAACTTAAAAAACACCCTTAAAAAACTATCCGCCCTGAATTAGATCGGATGACCTAATTCAGGGCGGTCTAGCGGGTCTTCAGGTTGCAACCAGACTGCCGGAAGGAACTCCGAGCGAGCCTTGCTACTTGAGCTAACTTAGTCTCTCAAGAGAACTAAGGCTAACTTTTAGAGAACAGCCCCGGCACACAGCCGGCTAACTGCAACCTGATGACCCATGCATTTACTACTTTCTATCATGGGCATCACCTCCTTGTTGCCTAAACGGTCTTGGTTTCAAAAAGGCAGAGCATTTCGCTCTGGGTTTTAACACCTTCAATCAATATAACACATGGATTATGGATATTGACGAGAAATAAAAAAACCCCCACCAAAAAAGGCGGGGGATAAATGATGAATGCTAAATGCAGATTAATGCTTCATTGAACCTTACAGAGCGTTACCGCGAGGTAGTACTTCTTCAGGGAAGACAAATTGTTCGTGAGGTTGATCTTGAGGAGCCATCCAAGCGCGGATACCCTCGTTCAGCAAAATGTTCTTGGTATAGAATGTTTCAAACTCTGGGTCTTCTGCCGCACGCAATTCTTGCGATACGAAGTCATAAGCCCGCAGGTTCAGCGCCAAACCGACAATTCCAATTGCTGCCATCCACAAGCCTGTTACCGGGACAAACAACATGAAGAAGTGCAGCCAACGCTTGTTGGAGAAAGCAATCCCGAATATCTGTGACC
>NZ_JBPAOH010000224.1:0-8767 GCF_050875635.1 Tolypothrix sp. VBCCA 56010 | reverse complement strand
GAAAAAGAAAAAAGGGGAGGGTTGTTTGTTTTTGTCTCCCTCTGTTTGTTTCCCCCCCAAAACCCACCCCCGATAAAGCCCTCCGAGTTCTCGACTGCGCGGATTTTGTTAGTAGATGATAATGCCGATATGCGAGACTATGTGGCGCGTCTGCTATCAAAGCAATGGCAGGTAACAGCTGTTGCTAATGGAGCAACTGCCCTAGCTGTCGTTTCTGAGCAACTGCCAGATTTGGTACTTACTGATGTGATGATGCCAGAAATGGACGGGTTTCAATTGCTAAGTGCATTACGCGCAAATTCAAACACAAAAGGTATACCGATTATTTTGCTATCGGCTCGTGCGGGAGAAGAGGCGGCAATTGAGGGTTTGCAAGCGGGAGCTGATGACTACCTGATTAAGCCTTTCTCTGCTCGTGAACTGCTAACTCGTGTAGAATCTCATTTGCAAATGGTACGTTTGCGCCAGGAGTTATCTTCTAATCGTTTCAAAGATGAATTCTTAGCAACAGTTACGCATGAACTTCATGCTCCTTTAGTTGGAATCCTTGGTTGGACTCGCTTACTGCGTTCAAAGGAACTCGACGAGGCTACTGCTTTACGTGCTTTGGATACAATTGAGCGCAATGCCAAGAACCAAGCAAAGCTGATTGAGGATTTGCTGGACATTTCAACGATTATCTCAGGTAAAATCAGCTTGCAGAGCCAGCCAGTTAAACTCACAAAGATTATTGAAGAAGTTATTAATACAATGTCCTCTAATGCTAAACAAAAGGGGATTAATATTGTCAAAACTTTGCAAGCAACTTCCCAACAAAGTGACACCGTTTTAGGCGATCGCGATCGCTTGCAGCAAATTGTCAGAGAATTACTTGCCAATGCGATTAAATTTACATTAAAGGGAGTAGTAGAAGTTCGGCTTGATACTATTGATTCTCTAGCTACGATTCAAATCAAGGATACAGGTGTGGGAATTAGTGCCGAGTTTCTGCCTGACGTTTTTGATCGCTTTACTCAAGCAGAGGTTCCTAGCAGACATTCGCCAGGAGGATTGGGATTGGGGCTGGCGATCGCTCGTCAACTCGTCGAATTGCACGGCGGTACAATTGAGGCAGCGAGTGAGGGAATTGGACGAGGGGCAACGTTTACTGTCAAGCTGCCATTAGTTTGATAGTTGATATGGCAAAAGACATTTTTCACGGCACTGTTAAGCTGGCACTGCAAAAAGACGGCTGGAAAATCACCCACGATCCTTATCGTCTACGCTATGGTATTGCCGATATTTATATTGACCTTGCCGCAGAAGAAGCGATCGCTGCGGAAAAAGCAGGACGTAAAATAGCAGTGGAAGTAAAAAGTTTTGTCAGCGGTTCAAATGTCTCCGAATTTCATACCGCCCTTGGTCAATTTTTAAACTATCGTATTGCCTTAGAAGCTTCAGAAGAACCAGACCGTATTCTTTATCTGGCGGTTCCAAGCGATGTACATCAAACTTTTTTGCGTTTTGAGCCAGCCAAAACCGCGATCAACCGCTATGAAGTTCGCTTGATTATTTATAACTCGGATCGAGAGGTGATTGAACAATGGATCGAATAAAGCAATATCGCCAAATTATACGTGATTTCTTAGAGAATTTTGCTGCTGACGATCCAGAAGCTCAGTTGATTTTTGATACTGAGCGCGATCGCTATCTCGTCATGCACAATGGCTGGCGCGGCGAATACCGCATTTACGGTTGCGCTATGCAGCTAGACTTAATTGAGAGCAAAGTCTGGATTCAGCATAACAGCACCGAAATTTTCATTGACCGAGAACTGATTGGGCGCGGGATTGCACCCCAAGATATTGTTTTAGGATTTCGTTCGCCCAGCGTGAGACAACGGCTTACTGCTGCTTTACACAAAGATGTTGTCAGCAAGCCTTAAAATAATAAATCATAATAAGCCAATTTATCAGCGATCGCACCCAATTAATTAACCAGTAAAGGCGATGCAACGACCTCAAAAAGAAACAGTCACCCTAGAGGATATTGTCATCACTGAGGAGTTGTCTCGGCGAAACCCTCGTCCGGCAAACTTACTCTCGGAAAATCAAGCATTGCATACGTTGGCGCGACAGTTGGTAAATAAGCCTGAAACGATGCTCCAGAGTCTAGTTGACATGGCACTAGAATTGTGCAGTGCCCAAAGCACAGGGGTCAGTTTACTTGAAGTCTTGCCTAGTGGTGAAGAAGTCTTTCGCTGGAATGTGTTGGCAGGAGCGTTAAAACAGTACGTCGGCGGCACTACCCCTCGCAACTTTAGCCCCTGTGGAACCTGCCTTGATCGCGGTACACCTGTGCTTTATTCTTATCCCGGACGATATTTCACCTCCGGTCAGGAAGCCATAACGCCCGTTGTTGAAGTATTGGTGTTACCCTTGATTGCTGACAATCAGGCTCTCGGCGCAATCTGGATTGTGTCGCACGATGAACAGCGACACTTTGACAGTGAAGACGTGCGAGTGATGACGAGTTTGGCAGATTTTACTGCGGCTACCCTGCTTTTGAATCAGCGACAAACCAAGGAACTGCTAGCTACTAACGCTACCTTAGAAACCGAAATTGTGCAGCGCAAACAGGCACAAGAACAATCGCGCGCTTTGATTGAGAATCTGCCGGGTGGAGCTGCGTTTGTCGTCGATCGCAATCTGCGCTACTTGCTGGCTGAAGGAGAAGCGTTGTCCGCTGCTGAATTCAAAAGTGAAGATTTTGTCGGAAAGACGATTTTCGAGGTACTGCCGCCGGAATTAGCGACGTATTACGAGGTGCTTTACCGTCAGGGGCTAGCTGGTGAGCCGTTTGAACTTGAACACGACGCTCACAATCGCTCATTCATCTCACGCGGAACACCACTTCGTTCTGCCGACGGCGAAGTTTATGCAGTGCTTGCCGTTTCCTACGATATTACCGATCGCAAAGAAGCCGAAGCAGCGATCACAAAAGACCTGAGAGGTACACAACTATTACGCGATCTGAGCGCACGAGTCACCACCGATGGCGACATTCAGGTACTTTACGACGAGATTTTGACAGTGGCGATGGCGCTTACACAGGCTTCGGCTGGCACGGTGCAAATTCTCGATCAAGCAACGCAAGAATTAATCATACTTGCCAACCAGGGCTTTGAACAAACGATTACCGATCATTTCTATCGCGTCAACGCCAGTTCAAATACGCCCTGTGGTCAGGCACTCTTCAGAGGCGATCGCACCTTTGTTGATTTCGATGTGCCAGAGAGCGAAGACCCCGATGGTTCTCTGCGAATCCTCTTGGAGGCGGGGTATCTCTCGGCACAGTCAACCCCGCTGATTACCCGTTCGGGTAAACTGCTCGGGATGTTTTCAACCCATTGGCGCAAACACTATCGACCGAGCGATCGCGAACTGCGCTTTCTCGATTTACTCGCCCGCCAAGCGGCCGATCTGATTGAGCAGCGGCAAGCCCAAGAAGCCCTGCACGAATCGGAAGAAAAATTTCGCACTTTTGTCAGTGCAGCTTCGGACATCATTTATGAAATGAGCGCAGATTGGCGCGAGATGCATTTCCTTAAAGGCAAAGACTTTATCACCACGACTGAAAATTCGCGTCACGAGTGGACGGAAGAATACATTCCCGAAACCGACAAGCTGCAAGTCTGGGCGGCGATCAACCGAGCGATCGCAACCCGCAGCAATTTTGAATTGAAACACCGCGTCATTAGGCTAGATGGCACAGTGGGCTGGACATTCTCACGCGCCATTCCGCTGATCGACGAAACGGGCGAAATCGTCAAATGGTTCGGTGCGGCGAGCGACATCACCGAGCAAAAACAAGCAGAAATTGCCCTGCGCGAATCGGAAGCAAAATATCGATCGCTGTTCAATTCGATTGACGATGGCTTCTGCATCGTTGAACGAGTGGCAGGGGAACCCATTAATTTTCGCTATGTTGAAGCGAATCCAGCATTTGCAGTGCAGACTGGCGTTAGCGATATCGTTGGAAAAACGATTCGTGAGGCGTTTGCTGATGCACCGGAAGCCGAATACGAGATTTACGAGAACGTCTTGAACACAGGTGAACCGCTCCGGTTTGAAACCAACGTTTCCAGTCTCGAACGCACGTTGGAAATCTACGCCTTTCGGATTGAAGGCGAACCTCGCCTCGCATTCATTTTCAAAGATATTAGCGATCGCAAACGGCACGATGCAAATTTCGTCTTTTTAGCCGAAGTCACCCAAGACCTTGCGCGTCTGACGAACATTGACGAGACGATGAATGCGCTGGGCGAAAAAATCGGCGGATATTTCAACTTGTCGGCATGCGTCTTTGCCGAATTGAGTGAGACGGCTGAAATTGCAGTCATCAACTACACTTGGCAACTCAGTCACATGCCAAGCTTTATTGGCACGTATCGGATGCAAGACTTCGTAACACCCGAGGTTTTGCAACTTTGTCGCGCCGGAGAAGCTGTCGTCATCCGCGACGTGTTCGCCGACCCCCTAGTCGATGGCGAGCAGTATGCGGCGCTGAACATCGGCTCCTTCCTGAGCATACCGCTCGTGCGCGATGGCGAGTGGCGCTTCCTGCTCGTCATCTATCATACCGAACCCCATGACTGGCGCGACGACGAAATCGAACTGACCCGCGAACTCGCCAACCGCATCTGGACGCGGTTGGAACGCGCCCGCGCCGAAGTAGGGTTGCGCCAATCAGAAGAAAAATATCGGTTGCTGTTCAATTCGATCAACGAAGGTTACGCCCTCTGCGAACTGCTGTATGACGACGATGAAAGGGCGATCGACTGGAAAATTTTGCAGGTCAACCCAGCGTTCGAGTCCCTGACCGGACTGCGCGATGTCGCAGGTAAAAACGCCACTCAACTGAATCAACGGTTGAATCAGAACTGGCTGCAAACCTTTGGCACGGTGGCTCAAACAGGCGAATCGACCCGGTTTGAACATTACATCGACAGTGTAGATTACTGGTTCGAGATTTTGGTGTCGCGCATCGACGAAGATAAACACCACATTGTCGTCGTATTCAACAACATTACCGATCGCAAACAGGCACAAGCCGATCAAATTCGCCTGAATCAGGAACAAGCTGCCCGTCAACAAGAACGCCAACGCGCCGAAGCTCTGGCAGACCTTGATCGTTCCAAAACGGCTTTCTTCAGCAACGTTTCTCACGAATTCCGCACACCGTTAACACTGTTGCTGGCTCCGCTACAAGATGCCTTGAGCGATCGCACCCATCCCCTACCTCAAGCACAACAGGAACGGCTAGAACTCGCACATCGAAACGCCATAAGGCTGCTGAAACTAGTTAATACCCTGCTCGACTTTTCCCGCATCGAAGCTGGACGCATGGAAGCAGTCTATGAACCGACCGACTTGGCACTGTTTACAACTGAGTTAGCCAGTGTATTTCGTTCCGCCATTGAACGGGCGGGGTTGCGGCTAGTGGTCGATTGCCCACCTTTAGCTGAACCTGTATACGTAGACCGGGAAATGTGGGAGAAAATTGTGCTTAACTTGCTCTCCAACGCCTTTAAGTTCACTAAAGATGGCGAAATTGCTGTCAGGCTGCATCTTGCTGATGACCATCATGTAACGCTACAGGTAGAAGATACAGGCTCCGGGATTGAGCCGGAAGAACTGCCCCATCTGATGGAGCGATTTTATCAAGTGCGAGTCACAAAAGCCAGAACTCATGAAGGGTCTGGGATTGGTCTTGCTTTGGTGCAGGAATTAATCAAAATGCATGGTGGAACCGTGGAAGTAAGCAGCACTCCAGGAGTGGGAAGTTGCTTTACTGTCACAATTCCATTAGGGACAGCCCACCTGCCAAGCGATCGCCTACGACTCGACGTAGGCGATCGTACCACAGCAACACGCACCCTGACATCAACTGCATTAGGTGCAGCCCCTTATGTTCAGGAGGCAAAGCGCTGGTTGTTGCAAGATAGCGATACAACAGAAGTAGGGGAAGCAGCTGCAAAAACTATTTCGGCGAACTCAAAAATCATTTCGGCGAACTCAAAAATCATTTCGACGAACTCAAAAACTATTTCCGCGAACTCAAAAATCATTTCGACGAACTCAGAAACTATTTCCGCGAACTCAGAAACTATTTCCGCGAACTCAGAAACTATTTCCGCGAACTCAAAAACTATTTCGACGAACTCAAAAACTATTTCCGCGAACTCAAAAACTATTTCGACGAACTCAGAAACTAAAACTTCTTTCCCAAATTCCCCAGCCCATATCCTTATTGTGGATGACAACGCCGATATGCGCGATTACCTCAAGCGGATATTAAGCGAACACGATGTTGAAGTTGAAGCCGTTGCGGATGGGGCAGCTGCACTGGCAATTGTTACTGAACGAGTGCCTTCTCTAGTTCTTTCTGATGTGATGATGCCACTCTTAGACGGCTTTGAGTTATTGAAAGCATTGCGTGCTGACGCACGGACAAAAGAAGTACCCATCATCCTGCTGTCTGCCCGTGCAGGAGAAGAGTCTGTAATTGAAGGACTTCAAGCTGGGGCTGACGACTACCTAATTAAACCCTTCTCAGCTACTGAACTTGTTACCCGTGTCTTAGCCCATCTCCAAATGGCACAGTTGCGCTCCCAAGCACTCCACCAGGAGAAAACAATTAACCGTATGAAGGATAAGTTTTTAGCAGAAGTTTCTCACGAACTGAATACCCCCCTAGTTGCTATTCTTGGTTGGACGCGGTTACTCCGTAGCAGCCAGCCTAGTCAAGCCATGCTGACGAAATCCCTGGAAACGATAGAACGCAATGCTACTCTCCAAGCTAAACTCGTTCAAGATTTGCTAGATATCTCGCGCATCACTGCGGGTAAAATTAACCTGAATCTTCAACCAGTTGAACTGCAACAAGTGATTGAAAACGCGATCGCCACAGTGCGTCAATCCCTGGAAACTAAAGACATTCGCCTAGAGTGTCTGCTTGACCCTTCACCAACAATAGTACAAGGCGATCCAGACCGTTTGCAGCAAATTATTTTGAATTTACTTACTAATGCCGTCAAATTTACTCCTCAAAAAGGAAGAATTAAGGTTTGTGTTCAAACTAATGAAACTCAAGCCCAAATCTCAGTCAGTGATACTGGCTGCGGAATAGATGCCGAGTTTCTGTCATACATATTTGAGACTTTTCGTCAAGCATCAAGCTCTAAAAAAGGACTGGGGTTAGGACTGGCGATCGCACGTAACCTCATAGAACTCCACGGTGGTACTATCCACGCCCAAAGTCCTGGTGTTGGGCAGGGTGCAACTTTTATTATCGAGCTACCACTAATAATTCGTAATTCGTAATTTGTAATTAACAAGCATCAGATATAGTCCAGGTTTCTCAGTTTGAATATCTTGCTTGATTTTGAAGAATTGGTATTGCAAAAATGAGAAAGAATTCTACCGTTATAGCATTCTGGTTATAATTGTCTTCCATCTCTCTCTAACATTTAACTCAAAGAAAGCACCGTTTGATATGGCACGCACTCGTTCTAAATCAGATTTGCCAACAAAAATCTGTCCGGTATGTCAACGTCCCTTCACATGGCGCAAAAAATGGGAAGATTGCTGGGATGAAGTGAAATATTGCTCAGAACGTTGTCGTCGTCACCGTTCTGAGGCTAAAACAACTGGGGAATAGAAAATGGGGAATGGGGAATGAAGCATCGGGCATGGGGCATAGGGCATGGGGCATGGGGCATGGGGCATCGTCCAAGTGGGCATTGGTAATAATTCTTTCCCCTTTTCCCTTTCCCCATTGCCCATTGCCCATTGCCCATTGCCCATTGCCCAATGCCCAATGCCCTAATCTCCTGGTTAAAGGCAACTTACGATTAGATGCAAATAGCGCAAAGGTATAAATGAAATTACATATGCAACCTAAATTAATTATTCATGGAGGAGCTGGGAGTTCTCTTCACGGTAAAGGTGGAGTAGAGATAGTGCGGCGATCGCTCTATAAAGTAGTAGAAGAAGTTTATTCTCTTTTACTTTCCGGTGCAAGAGCTTCGGAAGCGGTGGTGCGGGGTTGTCAAATGTTGGAAGATGACCCCCGCTTTAATTCTGGTACTGGTTCGGTGCTGCAATCTGACGGTCAAATCCGCATGAGTGCTTCTTTGATGGATGGGACAACGCAAAGCTTTAGTGGTGTGATTAATGTTTCGCGGGTGCAAAATCCGATTGAGTTGGCGCAATTTTTACAAAACTCACCCGACCGAGTGCTGTCAGATTACGGTTCTGCTGAATTAGCGCGGGAAATGCAAATTCCCAGTTACAACGCTTTAACTGAGTTGCGGTTGCAAGAGTGGATACAAGAACGCCAAGATAATTTTAAAAGAACAATGGCTGGGGTGGTGGCAGAACCGGAACTAGTGGAAACTAATAACGCCGGACGCGGGACGATTGGTGTGGTAGTATTAGATACTCACGGTAGACTTGCCGTTGGCACTTCCACTGGTGGGAAAGGCTTTGAGCGGATTGGACGTGTCAGTGATTCTGCAATGCCTGCGGGTAATTATGCTACAGTAAATGCTGCCGTAAGCTGCACGGGTATTGGCGAAGATATCATTGATGAGTGTTTGGCACCAAAGATTGTGATTCGCGTTACAGATGGTATGTCCCTCAAAGATGCGATGCAGCGTTCATTTACCGAAGCAAAAAACCACAAGCGGGATTTTGGGGCGATCGCTCTTGATGCGGATGGGGCG
>NZ_JBPAOH010000223.1:0-8848 GCF_050875635.1 Tolypothrix sp. VBCCA 56010 | reverse complement strand
CCAGGCGCATTTTCCCCTCCTACTTTTCTCTCTGGAGGGGATTTTATTGCTTAACTTACCCCATGCGATCGCTTGAATCTATAACTAGCAACTTGGGTTACTAGTGGTCTAGCGCAAAAAATTTAAAGCTTCATTGAGCGATAAATCGCTCACCCTTCTCTTCGAGACGCTGCGCGAACGGGTTCGCCAGTCGCTCATGGGGGAAACCACGGCAGGTGCTTCAAGTCGGGAAACCCGCCCAACGCACTGCCTCCCCTTGGCGCTAGCCTCTCCCTTTGGGAGAAGACCGCGCTGGCTCACTACTTATTTTGTCGAATTTCATCGAATTTGGCACGCACTGCTTGAATATCTTGCCACATTAACCATTTGGGAGCGCCTACTTCGCGGGAAGGGTTACGCAGCAAGTAAGATGGGTGGAAAATCGGCATACATAAACGCCCTTCCCATTCAATCCATTTTCCACGAATTGTACCCATCGCTCCTTTGTCGCCAATTAAACCTTTGACGGCTGTTGCACCTGTCAAGAGAATAATTTTCGGGTCAACTATGCGAAGTTGTTCAAATAAATAGGGTTTGCAAGCCGCCATTTCTTTACTCGAAGGAACCCGATTATTTGGGGGTCGGCATTTGTTGATGTTACAAATGTATACATCTTTTTCTGTATCCAGTTCGACTGATGCCAAAATTTTCTCTAACAACTGCCCGGATCTGCCGACAAAGGGCAATCCAGTTTCATCTTCATTTTGACCGGGTGCTTCTCCCACAATCATAATCAGTGCTTTGAGGTTGCCGCGTCCGACGACGGCATGAGTCCGATTTTCTCCTAATCCACAACGGTGGCACTCATTGCAATGCTGCGCCAATTCGGTCATGCTGGGGTAAGTGCCGCTGGGAATGGGGATTTTGGCATCTGTGGGAATTAAATCTTTTTGCTGAAAGTTGGAATTCTCAAAGAGGCTTAATTGATTTTCGCTGCTCATGAAAATGAAGATGCTGACATCAGCGCCAGTCTAATAACTAATGTTTATTGGCGAACAAATAAATGCTACTTATATCTGTAGAGATTCTATTGTATCAATCAAATTGCCCGAAAATCCTTCATGATAAAAACAATGGTGTCTTAATGTGTTGGGGAAATTATGTCATATACCCCACTTTTTTGCGATCGCACTGATGCTGGTGAGAAGCTGGCACAACAGATTGATGCAATCAAGCAAAGTGCTGGGACAAAGCGACCAATTGTTTATGCCTTGCCTAGAGGGGGACTACCAGTAGCTGCACCTGTAGCGCGAATTTTGGGTTGTCCGCTGACGATTATGGTGGCGAAAAAGATTAGCCATCCACAAAACCCGGAGTTGGCAATTGGTGCGGTGACTGCTTCGGGAAATGTTCTTTGGAGTGAGCAAAAGTTACATAGCCGTAAAAATTATTTGCGATGGCAGCAGCCACTCGTTTCAGGAGTATCGCGTGAATTGGCTTTGAATGAAGCGATCGATAAAGCTAAACTACTTGAGGCACAATTAATTCCTGGTTGTCCCCAGGTAAATACAGAAAATGCTACGGTTATTTTAATTGATGATGGCATCGCCACGGGCATGACAATGGCTGTGGCGGCGATTGCAGCAAAAGCGCTTGGGTGTGCGTCAGTTTGGTTGTGTAGTCCTGTAGCGCCTTTAAAGTTGTTACCTTGGTTGAGTCAGTGGTGTGATCGCCTTATTATCTTGGAAACACCGGAACCTTTCTTAAGTGTTAGTAATTTCTATGTCGATTTTCCTCAAGTAGAATCCTCTGAAGCTCTGGTGTATCTCCAGCAACAACATCAGCCCTTAACCGATTGATAACTATTCAACTCGATTTCATGAGCATTAACAATACCACAAAAACAACCTTCTTTCTCAGTTAATTCAGTAAGTTCTTTCTTTCGGTGTATAACAATAACTTACAAGTAAAACTCTCGACAGAGATACCTTAATTGTTATTTTGCTACACCTATAATTGAGTCCTTGCGATCGCTCAATTTTGACGAATCCACTCAGCCTTATATATAAGAGCAGTTACTGGTGAGCCTAAAAGCGTTTGCCAGGAACTTATTCGGCACTACGTAGCACCACAGGTAAATAATATGTCTTTTGATCGTAACTCCCAACCCCTTTTAGCAGTAGATAGTAATTCAAATCAGAGAAGCCACACTGAAGAGGGAAATATTTATGGGTTAACTGTTCCGGAAATAGCTATCTCTGTGGGTGGTTCTTTTGGCTTTATTGTAGGTTGGGTAGTTTTTTTTCTCATGCTATCCAAATTGCGGACGGTTGTAGACAATAAAATCGTTTTTAGTATCAACAGTTTAAATAAACTTCCCTGTCAAAACTGTGAATTTTTTTGCAGCAACAATTATCTCAAGTGTGCCGTACAACCTTCGATGGTAATGACTGAAGCAGCAAAGAATTGCTCTGATTATTCGCCGAAAAATTCTAAATCAAGTCGGAAAAATTTCTGACGTTAGGATACTACTTATTACATATAACATTAAGATGCACTATGACAGGTAAGATAGCCTTGCCTGTCATTTTCAACAAAAAGGAAAATACGCGCTTTGTCTTCTTTAAAGTTTTAATGACAAAAATTTCTCAAGTAGACCGTCAGCGGGAGCATCAAGCGAACGAGCGCACATTTCTAGCTTGGCTGCGAACTTCAATCGCTTTAATCGGTTTTGGGTTTGCGATCGCTCGATTCAGCTTATTTCTGCGTCAACTTCATTCTACCCTAACTCAACAAGAACCTCAGGTGCATCCCATCTTTAATTCAGAAAACCTCGGTGTCAGCTTAGTAATTTTTGGTATTGTAGTTATAGCTTTAGCAGCTTGGCATTATAACCAAGTTTTTTGGCAGATTGAACAGAATAAATATCGCCCCAATCGCATAATGGTTTTGATAATCACCGCTATTATGATGATTTTGGGAACACTCAGCATTCCTCTAGTTTTGTGGGCAAATAAACTGCCCAATCCCACTACTAATTCTACCCAACGTCGTCAACGTTCTTTAGATGACTTTTAATCAGCGACGTTCTTTCATCCCAAAAACTAGCCGAAATAATGGCTTCATCAAACCAGGAAATAGATGATACATTGATGTCCAAAACTTCGCTGTACCGACAATTACATCAGCACGCTGATTTTTAACACCTTTCCAAATTGCTTGCGCTACATCTTCAGGCTTTTCTAGCAGGGGAGTGTGCAGCATTGTCTTGACTAAATCGTAGCGAGCTTTAGTTGTTTCCTCTTCCTTCCCGCGAAAGATTGTCCGTTCATCGATTTGGGTACGAATAAAACTGGGATAAATTCCAGTAACTTGAATTCCTTTCGGCGATAATTCTGCGTGTAGCGATTTGGTCAGCCCTGCGATCGCGTGCTTGCTGGTATTGTAAGGTATTTGGTAAGGAATCGCATCTAAACCAGCAATAGAACTGACATTGACGATTGTTCCTTTACCGCGTTTTAGTAAATGAGGCAAAATAGCATGAATCACATGGATATAACCCAAAAGATTCGTATTTATTATCTGTTGCCAATCGCTGAGTTGAAATTCTTCTACTGGTCCTAAAGCAAAAATACCAGCATTATTAATTACTACATCCACATGACCAAAATGCTGTATTGCCTTTTCCACTAAGTTGTTTACTTGCTGCGGATCTCTCACATCTGTGGGAATGGCAAGCGCTTCTCGACCAAGTTCGCGTACTTCGATTGCCGCAGCTTCTAAACGATCAACTTGACGCGCTGCCAGTACAATATCATATCCTTGACGGGCAAATTCAAGTGCTGTGGCTTTGCCGATGCCTTGAGATGCACCTGTAATAATTACTGTATTACTCATATAATTTTTGTTAGTTTGCTGCGCCTGTATTAAGTTGAATTAATATCCAAGTAAGATAAGTACCAATCGGACCCCAAAGAGCATAAGGTAAGAACAACCAAGAGGCTTTTTGAGAAATTGGCTTGACTAGAAACGCCAAAATGTAGACGATAATTGTAGCCAATCCACCAGCAATCATTCCCCCTATAAGGCTTTTAAGTTCTACGACAATCGGACTGTATGCTGAAGTTAAAAGAGCGATCGCAGCATACATACCCATCAATAACCAAGGGCGATTTTTTGAGTTTTCCCACACTATAATTGCTGAGATGGTGATGCAGACCCAAATAAAGATCCAAATAAACGGAATTAAAAATTCAAAAGTTAACCACGCGGGACGCTGTAAGTTTTGAAACCAGGGGTCGCGCAGTGATGTTAGCAAGCTACCACCAAAAAATAGTGCTGCGGAAACTGCGGTGATGATCCATCTTGCTTTCACAAAGATTGCTGTCAAGTTGAGATTACAATTAGTAGTTTAAGGTTGGATGGGCGATCGCCACACCTATCTAGGGGGGAACATCTCAATTTTGCAGCGGCAATACCCTGTAAGGGTATCGCTATACGTACAAAGCCTGCCTTCGCAGGCTGGAAAACTCATAGCCTGCGAAGGCAGGCTTTGTCTGTGTAGCCCCAGGCTTCTAGCCTGCGGGCGTGGGTGGGCAGGCGTTTTTTGTATTAAGGAGTTCTTCAACGCCGCAAAAACAATTGTGTAATATAGTAGCTGTTGCCAACTTTCCACACTCCTACGCCGGTTTCGCTGAAAAACGGACGCAAAATATTCTCTCGATGTCCTGGACTTTTCATCCAACCGTCAATCGCTGGTGATACTGGTTGGGAAATATTCTTACTTGTGAACAAGTTTTCGCCGACCACCCAATAATAAATTCCGCCTGCGCGTACTCGCTTTTCTAGGGTGCTGCCATTAGGTCCGGTGTGGCTGAAGAAGTTTTGTTCTGCCATTTGTCGGCTGTAGTTCCGGGCAACTTGCGCTAGTTTTTCATTATTTTGCAAGGGTTGCAGTTTGTTTTCCTGACGCACTTGATTGATACCTTGACGAATTGCAGCTTCAATTTTGGCGTTACTAGGAGATTGGGCGTTTTGTTGAGGCGATCGCGTTTCGTTTGAGGATGTCTCAATTCTCGGTAATGGTGGCAAATATTGCACTGCTGACTCACAGCTTGTCGTCAGAAGTGCGATCGCTGTCCCCATAATCCAAAGTATCGGGGATAATTGACGTTGCTGCATTTTAATAAATTTAATATTCAAAATAATCGGTTCTATTTTTATTATTTAAAGTAAATGTGACAAAAAAGTGACAACAGAATGAAAAAAACGATTTGCCCCAACTTCGCAGAAGTTGTCGGGGATCTGATTGGAAATAATAATTTTTGCGAGGTTCTATGAAACAAAGCGTGTCACTGCCAAATGAATGTATACTCCGTAAGGCTACATCTGAGGATATTTGGTCAATTAGATGGTTGGTGCTTTCGGCAAAACTTGACCCTACCCAAATACGCTTTTCGCAATTCTCGGTAATTGAATGCGAGGGGAAGATAGTAGCTTGCGGACAGCTTCGCAACTTTTATGATACACAAGAACTTGGTAGTTTGGTAGTTTCACCAGCTTGGAGAAATCGCGGTTTAGGAACTTTAGTTACGCGGCATTTAATTGAAGAAGCAACTCAACCGCTATATTTAGAATGTTTGGGTCAGCCGTTGGCGGAATTTTATACACGCTTTGGTTTTGTCGTAATTGCCTTTGAAGAATTACCGCGATCGCTTAAGGGTAAGTTTGGATTGTCGCAATTAGGCAAGAAGCTGCTGGGAGTTCCTGTAATATTTATGCATTATCCCAGCAGCTAAGTATAAAAGCGCTTGTAGTAACGGCTTTAGCCGTTTAAACCGAAGCTATGAGCGGTAAACCGCTCACTACATAACATAAAAAGAGTTTATACTCAAATTGAGCGAGAGAATTTTCTCTGTTGATTTCTGGTATGAGCATCAAAGATTACGGCAACATTTCTTAATAGTAGTTTGCCGATTTCTGTGATAATAATATATTTCGTTGATAACTCGACTAATTGATCGGCTTCTAATGGCTGTAACGCCTTTATTTCTAAGCTGAAGTATTCATCAAAGTTGATATTATACTTCTTTTCAATGTCTGGCTTATGCAGTTCGTGGTGACACATAATAGACATGATGACATCTCGTCTAATAATGTCATCTTGGCTGAGTTTGATGCCTTTACTAATTGGTAAAACACCCGCTTCAATTCCGCGATAATAATCTTGTAATTGCTTGTGATTTTGAGCGTAAGCGTCTTCTAACATACTGATGGATGTAGCACCAAAACCAAAGAGTTCTGTTTCTGCTAGGGTGGTGTAGCCTTGAAAATTGCGTTTTAGCGTGCGATTTTGTTGAGCGATCGCTAATTCATCATCAGCTTTAGCAAAATGATCCATCCCGATAAATAAATACTTGTTAGCTGTTAATTCCTCAATCGTCATCTTGAGAATTTCTAACTTTTCTTGCGGTAAGGGAAGCTTATCTTCAGGAATATTTTTTTGTACAGGCTTTACCCACGGCACATAAGCAAAATTAAAGACTACAATTCGGTTAGGGTCTAATTCAATTGTCTTTTTAATCGTTTCTTTGAAAGTTTCGCGAGTTTGATAAGGTAAACCATAAATTAAGTCTACATTCACACTTTTGAAGTTAGCTTCTTTAATCCAACTCATGACATCAAAGAGCATTTCTTCAGGTTGAACGCGATTTACAGCGACTTGAACTTGACGATTAAAATCTTGGATACCAAAACTAATTCGGTTAAAACCGATTTCTCTGAGAAAGAAAATATAATTTTTATCAACATAGCGGGGATTAATCTCAATTGAGATTTCCGCTTCTGAATCAATGGTGAAATGTTGTCTAATATTTTTCCACAAAAATTCTACTTGTTCGGGATTCAAATAGTTAGGAGTACCACCACCCCAGTGAATTTGCAGCACTTTTCTATCAGAATCAATTAAGGCTGATGTATTTTTAATATCTTGAACTAAAGACTGTAAATAAGGTTTAGCAATATTCTTATTGTTGGAAATTACCGTATTACAACCACAGAAGTAGCAAGGAATTTGACAAAACGGTATATGGAAATACAAAGAAAGCGGAGATTTCCTTTTATTTGAGTTAGCGATCGCTTCTTTAAAATCACTTTCACTAAATGCTTCTGTTAACTCAGTTGCCGGTGGATAACTGGTGTATCTCGGTGTCGGAGTATCATATTTTTGAATTAAATTAGAATCGAATTTAACGTTAGGAAGTATAAAAACCATAGTGAGTGGTAGTTAGTTGATAATGGATAGTGGATAAGAGTTAGTTGATAGAAATACACGTAGGGTGCGTTACGCCAAAGGCTAACGCACCCTACATATACTACTAACGCTATTAGTGTAGATGCAGATGCTAGTAATATTGATTTTTTTCTAAATGATTTAACGATTAATATTTGTCTAACTATAAATATATTAATCTGTTTTATTTTTTAAAGAAAGTATTTAATGTAAAAACGCTACAAACGAATTGCGTAAAAACCCAATATATCTAGCTAATTGTCGATTAAAAAGTTATTTTTCAATTGATAGACCTAGAAAGAAAATTATGGTTATATAGCTAATAAAGCATTAGATTAAAAGCAGAATTCTCATGGCTAATCTTCACACCCCAGAGCCTGAGTTACTGAAACCTGGTATTAAAGCACCAGTTCAGGAAACATTGTTAACACCCAGGTTTTACACCACTGACTTTGAAGCGATCGCGCAAATGGATATTTCGGCGCAAGAGCCTGAATTATTAGCAGTTTTAGAAGAGCTAAGAGCCGATTATAATCGGCATCATTTTGTACGCGGTAGCGAATTTCAACAGTGTTGGGATAGCATTGATGGGGAAACGCGACGTTCTTTTATTGACTTTTTAGAGCGCTCTTGTACTTCAGAATTTTCTGGTTTTTTGCTGTTTAAAGAACTATCGCGACGACTTAAAGAGCGAAATCCTATTTTAGCAGAAGCGTTTCTCTTAATGTCGCGGGATGAAGCACGTCATGCGGGATTTTTGAATAAGTCAATGGCAGATTTTAATCTTTCCTTAGACTTAAGTTATCTCACCAAGAATCGTACTTATACTTTCTTTCCGCCAGAGTGGGTTATTTATACTGTTTATTTATCTGAGAAAATTGGTTACTGGCGTTACATTTTAGTTTATCGCCATATGGAAGCACATCCAGAACATGAAATATATCCGTTATTTCGCTATTTTGAAAGTTGGTGTCAAGATGAAAACCGACATGGAGATTTTTTCAAAGCGCTGCTGCGATCGCAACCCCAATTATGGAATAATTGGAAATCGCGATTGTGGGTGCGTTTCTTTTTGCTGACAGTTTTTGCTACGCACACCTTGACAGTATTTGAACGAGCAACATTTTATGAATCTATGGGCATAAATCCCCGCGAATATAATACCAAAGTCATTGAGGAGACAAACAACACCGCTGCGAGAGCATTTCCCTTGACATTGAACACAAATCACCCAGAATTTTTCCGTCGGTTAGAAAAGTGTTCCGAGAAGAATCTGAAATTGGCAGAGATTAATGTAAGCGATCGCCCAAAAATTATCAAGTTATTCCAAAAACTACCCTTGTTACTTTCCATCATTTGGAATCTGTTGCGAATTTACCTGCTCAAACCGATTGATGCCGAATCATCACGGGCAACAGTTAGTTAAAATATAGCGTTTCCTGACCTAGCGAGGTACACCCGTAGGGGCACGGCACTGCCCATTGGTGTCAACTTAAGCAAAAAGTCAGCATAAGATGTAATCTAAGAACATTGGGTTTGATGTGATTAGTGATACATAATGAGTACAAAACGTCCAGC
>NZ_JBPAOH010000222.1:0-8866 GCF_050875635.1 Tolypothrix sp. VBCCA 56010 | reverse complement strand
AGGAAAGACACCAACTCCCTGAAAAAATCTTTTAATATCTTCCTGAGTTTGAGTCTGAATTTGTTTACAATAATAAACAAATTTACTTAGCTCATTTGCGGTCATCAAGTTTTTTTTGCTCCTTCCCCTGGTTGCCGCTATATAGTCACGGCATTAAAAAATACCATTTTTTCAAGGTAATTATCATCGGGATAAGTAACTAAAAAAACGATTTTCTGCTGAATAAGCTACGTAAAATTACTGTTAATAGAGCAATGAAAGGGTAAAAGGGAAAGGGGCATCGGGCATCGGGCATCGGGCATCGGGCATCGGGCATCGGGCATCGGGCATGGGGATTTAAAGAGGGGGAAAGGGAAAAGGGAAAAGGGAAAAAAAGAATTATTACCAATGCCCATTGCCCAATTCCCAATGCCCAATTCCCAATTCCCAATGCCCAATGCCCATTGCCCAATGCCCATTGCACTCAAGTACCAATAAGCTGTTTTACCTCAGTTGGAAATCCGGCGTTGTTGAGAGCTTGAAAAGCGGTTATAGAATCTTGTACCCAATAATGTCTGCCAAGAAGAACAGCTTGACGGGAATTTACGGCTTGTATAATACCTATCACTGGCACTTTTGCTTTTTCTCTGTCTCCTGAGTGTTCTCTCAAGATTGTTCTGACGCGATTAAGTTCTTGGATATCTGCTATTTGTTGAGAAGTTAATTCCAGCATCACCAGTTGTACTGTTTCTACTTGTTCGGCATCTTCAACAACAAATTGACGTTTATCTTCTTTTAGCTCTATTTTACCCCAAATAATTAAGCGTGAATCAACTTGAAGTAGTGAACTTATGCGCTCATAATATTTAGGAAAGACAACCGCTTCCGATTGTGCAGTTAAATCTTCTATTTGCAAAATTGCCATCGGTTCGTTGCCTTTTTTTGTCATTACCTTTTTGACACCATTTAGCATGACAACCACACAAAGCATGATTCCTTCTTTTTGTTCGCCAAATTGCGTCAGGTTAAATGGAGCCAGGTATCGCGCTGTTTGCTGTATAGATTTCAGCGGATGATCGGATACATAAAAACCTAAAAGTTCCTTTTCTTTGCGTAACTTTTCCGGTTGGGGTAAATCGGGAACAGGATTTGCTTTAGGGGCAGTTTCAAAAGCTTTGCTTACTTGATTATTATTTGTATTGTTAGAAATTCCACCGAATAAATCAAATAGATTTCCTTGACCGCTAGCTCTATCTCTGGCGCGAGATTGTGCCCAATCATATACTAATTCTAGGTCTTTGATTAACTGATGGCGGTTAGATTCGATTTTATCAAAAGCTCCGCAGTAAATTAGCGACTCTAAAGCGCGGCGATTAACAGCACGCAGATCGACGCGATCGCAAAAATCAGCTAGAGATTGAAACGATCCTCCTTCTTTCCTCGCTTCTAATATACAGGCGATCGCATTCTGTCCCACGTTACGCACTGCACTAAATCCAAACAAAATCTTTCCCGCAAGCGGCGTAAAATCCACTTGACTTGCGTTAATATCTGGTGGATCTATATCAATATCCAAACTCGTACAGCTAGCAATATACTTCTGCACCTTATCTGTGTCACCACTGTTAGCCGTTAACAGTGCTGCCATATACTCTAACTTATAATTAGCTTTTAAATATGCAGTTTGATAAGTTACATAAGCATACGCCGTAGAGTGAGACTTATTAAAGCAATTAGAAGCGATTAAATTATCTTTAATTACAAAATTATGGTCGGAACTCACGCCAATGTCATAGACATTTTGCATTCCCAAAGATTTGCGTGTAATAATTTTAACCATATGACTGAGGATTGGGCGCGAAGAGTTAAATTAATTTATAGATATAAATAATAGAGTAAGCAGTGCCAGCCCTGCTGAAAATTGATGCTAAACATCATAATTCACGCTTCAGCCACACAGACACTTACAAGCAATATAACAGTCTTAAATAATTCATTTTTATACCCATTCCTATGCACCGTGACCGCGTAGCGATCGCGTACTAAGGAAAGGGACTACATCCAGTTTATGCTCAAACCGCCTTGGCGGTTGCTATATTACCCGAAACTGCCTTTACTTGAGCGGAGCGTGTAAATCATCACTAATGTACAAGGAATGGATGCTGGCGACAAGGTGAACTGTGGTTTTAGTCATGGTGCTGAAGCGCATAAATATTGTTCTACTTTTTTTTCTGTTGGTCAAGCTTCTTCTCTTGCTCGTCGCACCAGGCAGCAATTAAATCTCTAGCAACACTGCTCATATCCGTTTCTGTCTGGACGCACAGCGACTTGAAACGGATTTTTAATTCTTTGCTAATAACTAGTTTGACCGTATCTTCGGGTTTTGCCATCCCATCATTCTGGCATGGCATAGGGGGAATATCAGCAAAATTCCTATATTCCCATATTCCCCCATTCCCCCCATTTTGATATAATTTACTCAAAAGCAAAAGGCGATCGCCCCCAACTGGCAAGAAGAGTGCGATCGCCTTGCGTAAATCCACTGTAGGAATACAAATTACATAATGACACAATCACAAATTCTCTGCGACGAACAAGCGATCGCCCAATTGGAACTTGAGCAGTACATCGCCCAACAATCGAATTCAACAGCGCCCTCTCTTGGTGCAAATTATGAAGTACAAACTACAATCCAAGCTTTTTTATCCAACAGCAATCCAAATGCACCCGGATTAAGCGAAACTAACCCACAGACAATTCCATGCAGAGAACCGCTCAGACACTTGCTCATCGGTACGCCCAAAGCAGTGACAAGCACAATTCACTACTTAAAAGTGGTTGGCTATGCAGAAATCAGCGATTGGAGTAGACCGCAACCAACAGAATACCCAGGTGAGGTGATAAGTATTCTCAACCGCACAATTTTGGTGTAGTAGGGCAAAACGCCTCTGTATGAGTTTAATTGACCGCGAACTAACTCTCGACACTAGACATATTGCCAAGCATCTTCCAGATACTCCCCAATCTTCACAGTTGCTAAAATGTGAAGGTAGCGCTCATCTATTTAATGATGAAACCACAATGGTCATGGTTACTCAAGCAATCATGGCACAGGGGGAGTTTACAGGAGTTGTTCGCGGGCATGAGCGCTATGGACTATACTTTGACGAACCGATTGGATATCGTCTCAGTATCGATAGCAGCAGAATTCCACTTTACTATGCCGAAATGAAAGTAAAAGGAAACAAATACCATGTTATCCCCCGCACAAAACCTAGCTGATAACTGGGAGTTTACAGAACTATGGGTAGACCCCACTGCTTCACCTCCCTACGTTCTCATTCTCCTGGGAGATAATTCTGGCACTAGCTATGTTTATGACCCAAGCCAAAGTTATCAGCTGGTGTTTAAGAGCGACACTTACGAAGAGGCAAAACTCTGGTTACTTGAAGACGAATATGAGCGAGTCGAAGGAAGGCTACCAGCTTCTGTGCCAGCTTGAGCATTTCATGCAGAATTTTCCCTAATTACTC
Source organism: Tolypothrix sp. VBCCA 56010 (assembly GCF_050875635.1). Taxonomy (NCBI): domain Bacteria; kingdom Bacillati; phylum Cyanobacteriota; class Cyanophyceae; order Nostocales; family Tolypothrichaceae; genus Tolypothrix; species Tolypothrix sp. VBCCA 56010. Next base: position 5,354 of record NZ_JBPAOH010000222.1, on the reverse strand, counting down.
AAACTTTATCTTTCTTACCCAACCCTAATATCAAGGGTAAAGAAATCGGTCTTGATGGCAAGAATTTACATACTTGTTTTAACCGCAAGCATCTCCCTTAATTTTTTATATCCATTCCGATGCACTGTTACCGCGTAGCGATCGCGTACTTTAGTCTAAACTCCAGGAAAATAAACTATGGGCACAAATTATCAAATTGTACTAAAATCTAAGATTTGAGTCACAAAGGAAGCAATGCATGGCATCGATCCGCGAGTTGCACACACAGCTAATTAAAAAAGAACGCTCTGCCGTTGAAATTACCCAAGAAGCTTTAGACCGAATTCAAGCGTTAGAGCCAAAATTGCACAGTTTCTTATGCGTGACCGCACAACGGGCGCTAGAGCAAGCGCGAAAAGTAGATGCCAAAATTGCCGCCGGTGAAGAAATAGGGATGCTGGCGGGGATTCCCATAGGCATTAAAGACAATATGTGTACCAAGGATATTCCCACTACTTGCGCCTCGCGGATTCTAGAAAATTTTGTGCCACCTTATGAATCAACTGTGACGCAAAAACTAGCGGATGCAGATGCAGTGATGGTGGGTAAAACCAATTTGGATGAATTTGCAATGGGGGGTTCTACAGAAACCTCCGCTTATCATCTCACCGCTAATCCTTGGGATTTATCGCGGGTTCCTGGTGGTTCTTCTGGAGGTTCAGCAGCGGCAGTAGCAGCCGAAGAATGTGTAGTATCTATCGGTTCTGATACTGGTGGTTCGATTCGTCAACCTGCATCTTTTTGCGGTGTTGTCGGGATGAAACCAACTTATGGACTGGTTTCGCGTTACGGGTTAGTAGCTTTCGCTTCATCTTTGGATCAAATTGGACCATTTGGACGCAGCGTTGAAGATACAGCAATATTATTGCAGGCGATCGCTGGTCACGATCCCAAAGATTCCACCAGTCTGAAAGTTGAAATTCCCAACTACGCTGCCAGCTTAAAACCAGACCTCAAACTCAAAGAGAAGCTGAGAATTGGTATCATTAAAGAAACTTTTGGCGAAGGCTTAGATTCACAAGTTGAACAAGCTGTAAATAAAGCGATCGAGCAACTACAACATTTAGGAGCCGAAATTGATGTAGTTTCCTGTCCTCGGTTCCGCTACGGCTTACCCAGCTACTACATCATCGCTCCATGTGAAGCCTCAGCAAACCTAGCTCGTTACGATGGCGTTAAATACGGCTTACGCGCTCCAGATGCCGACAATCTGCTGTCAATGTACACTCGTACTCGTGCCACTGGTTTTGGTGCTGAAGTCAAACGCCGAATTATGATTGGCACTTATGCCCTTTCTGCTGGCTATTATGATGCTTTTTATCTGAAAGCGCAAAAAGTCCGCACCCTGATTAAAGAAGACTTTGAAAACGCTTTTCAGCAATTTGATGTGTTAGTGTGTCCCACTGCTCCCAGTACAGCTTTCAAAGCCGCCGAAAAAACTACCGATCCCTTGAGCATGTACTTAGTTGACTTGATGACCATTCCCGTAAATCTTGCTGGTTTACCAGGTTTAAGTGTGCCCTGTGGTTTCGATAACAATGGTTTACCAATTGGATTGCAGCTAATTAGCAATGTGCTGCGAGAAGACCAACTGTTTCAAGTAGCTTATGCTTACGAGCAATCAACTAGTTGGCATTTAAATAAGCCGAAACTAAGTTAGTTATTGGGCATGGGGCAATGGGCACGCTCGCAATGGTAATTCCTCCTTGTCCCCTTGTCTCCTTGTCTCCTTGTCTCCTTGTCCCCATGCCCTATTCCCGATTGACTATTGACCATTGGCTTCTGGGGTGAAAGTAACTTCCTTGATGGCGCCAACATTTCCTAAAATTTTGGGTTCCTTTTTATTCGCAGTTACTAATACAGCACCCGCATTACCAGAGCGTATAGTTAACTGTTTTTTTGCTGTCCAGGTTTTTCGCTCTCCCTTTTCTAAATTTCCCTCAAATGTAGTCTTACCATCCTCTTTTACTTGTAACCATGATTTGTCTTGAAGTTCCAAGGTTACTTCAACTGTTGAATTTGTCTCACTATTTGGAGATGCTGTGGAAGTTGGCGTAGATGCGATCGATGAAGGTAATGTTTTTGGTTTGGCTGATGAAGGGATAGGTGCTGTTTTTTGTTTGGCTACAATTGAGGAGTTTTGTTTCTGACTAACTGGCTGAGTTGGACGACGCGGATTGAGTATATAAAACAATCCAAAAGAAGCTGCTGCTAATAAGAGGATATAGGGTACTGCCAGAGGGATGTATAGATTTGGTTTTTTCTCTACATTGCTACTATCATTTTCCGAGTCAAAAAGGAAAAAATTAATCGCAAAAGAGCGTGCTAAAGAAGTACCATCTAACCCTAAAATATCTCCATAGCGACGAATAAACCCTTGCACATAAATAGGTTCGGGCAAATCTTCAAATCGCCCTTCTTCTAAAGCTTCTAAAAAAGTTTGTCGAATCAAAGTTTTAGCAGCTATTTCTTCTACACGTATGGATTTTTCTTGTCGAACTTGCCCTAAATATGCACCTATTTCCTTGAGTTGCTCTTGTTGAGGCTCATTGAAAAGTGTCACAGCCTTCTCTTGATATCCACTCATTATTCTTCTTAAAGAGAGAAACTACTTAAACCAATGTATACAATCTTGCTTATCATGTAAACTTATTAAAAATAAGTTGCATTATAAGAAAATCATAATCTTAACATATTAATGCATCCAGTTTGACAATGACTATTGTATTTATAAATACCTTTTGAAATATAAAATAGCGTACATGGAAAGAAAAAAACGGAAACTTATAATACAAGTGTTATTCAAATTACTATTTTGCCTGGGAGTAGTTGCGGCGATCGCCTACTGTACTATTTGCTTATATCTTTATTTTCAGCAATCTCGGTTCATTTTCTTTCCTTCTTCTGTTATCGCAAAGACACCAGAATCTTTTGGGCTGACTTACGAGGAAGTTTGGCTACCCGTACCAGCCAAATTTGGTAAGGTGGAACACATCCACGGTTGGTGGATAAAAGCAAACCAACTCAACCCTAAGGTTTTGCTGTATTTGCACGGTAACGGTATCAATATTGGTGCAAATGTAGCTCATGCTAAACGGTTTCATCAACTAGGATTTTCGGTCTTGCTGATTGATTATCGCGGTTATGGTCGCAGTGAAGGCAGTTTTCCCAACGAAATGCGGGTTTATCAAGATGCTGCTACAGCTTGGAATTACTTGGTGCAGCAGCGACAGATTCCCCAAAAAGAAATTTATATCTACGGACATTCTCTAGGAGGAGCAATAGCTATTGATTTGGCAGTTAAACACCCAGACGCTGCCGGTTTGATTGTGGAAAGCTCTTTTACCTCGATTCAGCAGTTAGTAACTGCCAGGAACATGTTTTCCATGTTTCCCGTCAATTTGATTCTGACACAGCGGTTTGAATCGATTAAAAAAGTACCACGCTTGAAAATGCCAGTTTTATTCATTCACGGCACAGCCGATTCAACTATACCGGCTTTGATGAGTGAAAATCTGTATGCTGCTGCACCAGCACCGAAAAAACTGATTTTGGTTCCTGGTGCAGAACATAACAACACAGCAGATGTTGCCGGCTTGCAATATCTGCGATGGGTGCAGTCTTTTGTTGAAAAAGTGCAAGCTCTTAAATAAGAGGGGGAGCTTTCTTGAGCTTTCTTGAGCAATCTTATCGCAGGGGAAGCAGGGGAGGAATTACCCATTGCCCATTGCCCAATGTCCATTGCCCAATGCCCATTGCCCAATGCCCATTCTATCTTTAGATAGATACATATTTAACTTTAATGTAACAACTTTACTTAGAAAAAATTTATGATTTCAAATTAGCAGTTCATCATAATACTTAAATTAAAGTAACAAGAAAAACAGTATTTCTCCAAAAATACTTTCGTACTTAGATGCAATATTTAGTCTGGAGCATCTGCTGTTTTTCGCGACTGGCTCAATACTGAGAGAAAACTCTAGTCTTGAAGGCGTAAGGCTTTAAAAGACTAAATAAATCATGAGCATAGCAAAAATTTTTACAGCTTTGTTGATGACGGTAGAAAATTGATACTTAACCGTCCGGATTGGGTATGAAAGCATCGAAGAAATTACACATGTAAAACTACTTTATTGAGCGATTGGCAGAGGCTTAAAATATGACTACCACACCAGTATATTTATTAACAATTCCGGGAACTTCTTCTATTCAAATTTCTCAAGATGATTTGCGATCGCTTCTAGGTCAAATAGAAACGAAATTGCACCGCAGTAAAGTTTATCGCAATGCTTTGGCTACGTTACAAAATTTGCTAGGTCCTTCATCTCAAGAAGCTAAGGTGTTGTTTAAAGCTATTAGCCGAGAAGCGATCGCTTTGTCATTTCAGCAATTTACAACACAGCAACCAAAAGTTACAGAGAATGAAGAAAAGCTAACTGCTGCACCATCTACTGAATCAGAAAATAACGACTTATCGCAGTGCTTAAGTACTGTTAAATTAAACACAAACAATCCAGAGACAAATACTAATGAAGAAAATTTGCGATCGCCGTCAGGCGGGCACTCCGTGCCATCGCAAAGCGTGCCGTTGGCGGAGCCGACGCACCAGAAGGTATCGCATAATCAAGTAGCCGATAATTCGGTGAAAGCCAAAGAAGATAAAAAAAACGCCAAAAAACCAACGCATTGGCTCAAACGCACTAAAAAACCTTCCAAAGCGGAAATAGCCAAGCAACTTGCGGCTGAACAACGCATAGAAACTCTGCAAAAAATCGGTCAACAATTACAAAAAGCGCGATTGGCTCAAGGTCTTTCTCTTGAGCAACTCAAAGTTTACACTCACATCCCCATCTATCATATGGAAGCAGTGGAAAATGGCAACGTTGAGTTATTGCCAGAAGATGTCTATCTGCGTGGCTTTATCCGCGTGATGGGAAATGCTTTGGGACTCAATGGCACAAGTTTAATTGCTGACTTACCTGCACCTGAGATCGCGAAAGCAATTGTACCCATCAGTTCTAAGCTGAAAAATAGTTCTCCAGGATTGGGATTAAATGTACGTCCCGTGCATTTGTATGTTGGCTATACAGCTTTGGTTGCTGGAGCAGTCGGAGGATTGTCTATAATGTCTCAGCAAGCAAATTCCGACAGAGCGGTGATTCCAGATGAAGTTACGCCATCATCAGCTTCTCAATCATCGCAACGAATGGAACCAACTACTACACCCGGACTTAGGTCTAGTAGTTCTGGTGTCAGTGTCGGCTCTGATATTGCTCCCCCGGAAGCACTTTAAAAGGTGCAAAGTTGTAGAGACG
>NZ_JBPAOH010000221.1:0-8889 GCF_050875635.1 Tolypothrix sp. VBCCA 56010 | reverse complement strand
GGGAGACACCAAGCAGAATTCTTTGAGATGCACCTTACTTGATTTCCATTTTCGGAAACAACACCTAGTTTATAACGCTTTGAGGCTTAACTGAACCGTATTGGTCTATATCCAATGCGGAGATATCTGACATTATCATTAATTGTCCCAAAAATATAGAGAAGTTCATCTTTGAGGACACTTATTTTGCCAGTCAAGAAGACATTGGAACCAAGCGGGCATTAGAGAATATTCAAGAATCAGCCTGGTGGAGCAAGCATTTGGCGAAGCGCATGGGAGATTACTATCTTGTTGGTAATCTTGTTTTTTTCTTAATTTGGATTAGTGTACTGTTTGTAGGTATTAAAGCCACTGACAATGTTAGCAATCTGTCGATGCTGTTAAATATTGTAGTGTTAGCTTTGATGTTAGTGTTTTCGTTGGGGTTGCTGCGTTCTATGAATTCATACTATAAATTCAGTAGCGCTGCCGAGAAGATTGAGAAAACTGCGGGGCAGCTTTTACTCGGACAGGATATTCATGACTCCGATGCTATGAAGATTATGTTTGAGTATCATTTGGCTAGAGCTAATGCGCCTCTTCTTCCTTCATGGCTTTGGAAGTCGATGAGGGATGATTTGAATAATATCTGGCGACAGTACCGTCAGCAGCCAGTCTAACTCACGAGGGAAGCGTCGTCAGCTATACCCCCTGCCGTAATTATAAGATGCGATCCGCTACGCGGATCATTCTACGGATAGGATAGCGAGCAATAAAGCAATATACACAACATAGTATTTCATAACACGTAGACATTTCCAAGGCTTATAACTAAGCAACTAATGTAATATTGTAATTAATTACATCTGTAAAATTGTATTTATGTAATGAGTGTAAATTTGTATATCCTTATCAATCTAGCTCTTGCAAGTATTTAAGCTTTGTAATAATGTAAATAGTTACATAATTACACTCATCACATATATGAAAATTGCCATTTTGAACCAGAAAGGGGGCAGTGGCAAGACAACGGTATCCATCCATCTGGCTCATGCTTTTTGGTTAAAAGGGTATCGAGTATTACTAGTAGACACTGACCCCCAAGGCTCAACCCGGGACTGGGCGGCGGCACGAGATGGGGATTCCCCATTTAGCGTAATTGGTTTGGATCGTCCCATACTGCACAAAGAATTGCCCAAGTTGGCGCAGGGGTACGATTACGTTTTTATCGATGGTGCGCCGAGGGTTTCTGACTTGACGCGATCGGCAATTATGGCAGTGGATTTTGTGTTAGTTCCCGTGCAACCTTCTCCCCTGGATGTGTGGGCGGTGCATGAGGTGGTGGAACTGGTACAAGAAGCCACTATATATAAGCCAGAACTAACAGCAGCATTTTTGATTAACAGAAAGATAGTGAACACTGCTATAGGGCGAGAAGTGACCGAAGTTTTAGGGGAATATCCCTTCCCGGTGCTGAAAGCACAGATAAGTCAAAGGGTAGCATTTGCCGAGTGTTTGAATATTGGGAGTACTGTTTTAGAAACATCCCCGAAAAGTGCTGCAAGCGATGAAGTGCGGGCAGTTGTGTCAGAAATATTAGCAGCTTCGGAGGAAACGGTTCGTGGCAGAAACTAAAAAATCACAAAAACTAAGCTTAAAGCCAGGAGTTCAGACAACCCCTGTTCCAGAAGAAGCCGCAGCAGCATGGGTTGAAAGTCGCAATGGTAACGATGCGCCTAGCAATACCGTTCAGGAGGAACCCAGCAATACCATTCGGAAGCGAATTACCTTTGAGGTTACAGAAACTCAGCACCAGGAGATTAAAATCCGCGCTACCAAAAAAGGAATGACCATCAAAGAATATATGATTGCCCTGGTTGAAAAGGAGTTGCAGGGTTAATGTAATTTATTACATAATTACATTTAAACTTAAATACAAACTTACAAATTGACATAATTACATTTGTTTTTTGGATGGTGTTATGGTCATGAACAGTCAAGCACTCATAACTGCTTCGTCAAAATGAAGAAGCCCACAGAGAAGACAATGATCTAGCACTTGTTCACTCATAGCAACAATTTGGACACTCCTTTGGCGTAAACATTCTCCCAGTTGGGTTTTATTAGCACGAGTTAACACCATGAGTGAGGATTTCCCCACATGAGTATAGACGGCATTCTATACGCTTTTCTACACACTCCGTAACACCGTTTGATATCAATACTGAAACAAGTGCAGCTGTCGGTTCGCAGACGGGCGTGAAAATTGTCGCAGACGGGCGTGAAAATATTCGCGGACAAGCTTGAAAATTATGTTTGTGAAACCCTCATTTTTTCGTAGTAAACGGCGATCGCACCTCCATCAGGAGTATTACACCAAAGCCCAATCCAGTATGAATTTCGCGCCTTTTATCCCAAAATTGTTAGCGGGACTTAGACAAAAATTAAGCCCAAATAAAGCCTAAACTGGCTTTATAAGCAGTAAACACGTCACGGTTGAAGGTCAACCAATCGAAGAATCGATAAGACATAGCCGTTCTAAATGCTTCCAAAGCTTCAGTAAAGGTGTTCAAAGGTTTGTTTGCCCACCTGCGTCTCAAGCCTCCTGTCATCTGATGCCAAAGAATAAAAGTATAGGCACAAAAAACCAATATAAAATGTCGAAGTAAACTCCTTTTATCTCGGACTTGATATTCTTTTAGCCCTAACCAACCTTTGGCTTCTCTATAAAAAACTTCTACCCAATTTCTTACTCCATAAGTATCAACTATCCATTGGGGTGTGACAATTGATGAGTCAACATTAGTGATAAAATAGTCAATATCAGTGGCATCAGAGAAAGTCTTAGCGTTCATGACGATGGCAATATTTCGCCTTACCTTCAGTTGTGATATTTCTATTTCTCTAGTTACTACCCATACCGTTCTTGGCTTGTCTAAGTTTAGTTGAATTTCTGTAAAAGCCTCTTTGGGTAAACTCTGTGCTAGTTTATCCAGCCTAATTGTCTGTTGAATTTCATCTTGAAGAGTAACAATTACTTTTCGATTTTTAGCTAATCCTCCTAAATACTTCAATTCACGCTTCTCTAGCTCTAATAAGAAGGATGTATTGTTGCCATATCCAGCATCTACAATTACTATCCCCGGTTGATATTTTCTCTCTAGAGTTCTATCTATTAACTTGATCGCTAGTTCAGTTTTTTTCTCAAATTCTCGGTCTTGTTTCCCTTCAGATAAAGAACTGGCGTGCTGATATAACTCTATATCTAATGGTAAGCTTTTTCGTCCATCATATAAATGCGTTGTTACTACTACTATTCCATTATCTGTTTTGCCAATTTCTCCAATATACTGTCTACCCACTCCATCCGTAAAATTACCACTTTTTCTATGACCAGAATCATCAATGATTAAACTAAAACCTCTGCTGATTCTGGTTTGACTACATTTGTTCATAATCTCCAAGCGGTGTTCGTTCACCAGGGAACTAGACCAAGGCGCTTCGGTTAAAAAGTGGTGTAAACGATGGTAAGTTACCCCTACCGCGTTCTCTGCCATTTGAAAGATGTTTTTTCTCTCACTTTCTCCCAATAATCCCCCTAAATAATGCCTAAACTCTCTTTTTTGAGCTTTATGAGTAAACACGTCATCAAACCTTTTACACCATTTTTCAAAGCACGGTGGCATGGCTGCGGGGGTTGTCTCTTTCATTTGGGAGTTACTTCGATGTGAAAGCTATGCTGATAATGCATTATACCCTATTTTCATTTGCTTTTTTGTTTAAGTCCCGTTAGAAAATTTCAAGCTTGTCCGCGAATAAGCTTGGGGATTTTTCACTTGACGAAACGACAAATTTTCAACTAGTCTGCGACAACACAAGCCAGAAACCTGATTATTCCGTTGAGAATTTTTCAATTAGTCTGCGAACCGACAAAAGCAGCAATTTCACATAGTCCCGATTGATATCAAACACCAGATGAATTCCGCACCCCGTTAGAAGTGGATTATTAAATATAACTTTTGTGGTTATGAGTGTACGAAGAGTGATATGCGTTAGTGGAAACGTACATTATCGCGAACGTCTGCGTCTGGTATTATGCAAAATGAATCACAATCGGGTGAAATTGTCAAGCTCTCGTTGGAGGCTTGTTTGGATGCGCCGGTTGTCAGGTATTTTTCCCAGCCGCTACACTCAGATCCAGATGTGTTGGCTCAACTTTTGGCGGATAAGCGAAATCCGAATACTAGAAGGGCTTATGAGAAAGATATAAAAGACTTTTTTTTGAAGATGACTTCTGTGTTACCGAACCGGGATAGTGTGTTGGAGTTTTTACACCTGACGCGGGAGCAGGCTGTGCATGTGGTGTTGAAATATAAGGCGCTGTTAATTCAAAGTGGGGTGCGGGAAGCTACTGTTAATCGGCGTTTGGCTGCTATTAAATCGCTCTCTAAAATGGGTAGAAAGTTGGGAGTTTGTAACTATTCCCTGGAAGATGTGGAGTCTGAGAAAGTAAAAGCTTACCGGGATACTAGGGGTGTTGATAGTAAAACAATTGCTCTTGTAATTGGGCAATTTGATAGGGAAACTTTGATTGGTAAGCGCAATTATGCAATTTTTCTGGTGCTGTGGGGTTTGGCTTTAAGAAGGAATGAGGTGTGTCAGTTAAATGTGAGTGATTTTGATTTTTATGGGCGGAAGTTAAGGATTTTGGGGAAGGGTCAGGGGACGAATGAAGAGTATATTGATATGTCTAAGGATGTGGCTAATTCTATTGCTATTTGGTTGATGGCGAGGGGGGATTATAATGAGAATTTACCAATTTTTACGGCGTTGGATTTCCATAACTCTGGGCATAGGTTGACGGGGGATGCTATACATAAAATAGTGGCACGGGCGTTTAAGGCGGCGGGTGTGAAAAAGCCGATGTCACCGCATAGGGTTAGGCATAGTGCGATTACGGCGGCGTTGGATGCGACGGATGGGAATATTAGGAAGGTGCAGAAGTTAAGTCGGCACGCTGACCCCAGGACGTTGATGATTTATGATGATAATAGGAATCGGGATGTGCGCGAAATGTCTGATTTGTTGACTGGTATGTTGAAAAAGGATAGTTAATTAAAAATCAAAGATAGTCGCTATTATAATGCTAGATTTTTTGGGGATGCAGGTACAGCCTGCCACCAGGGTAAGGGTATGATTGACCACGACCGTTTGTTTAAGGAATTAATATCTACATTTTTTGTGGAGTTTCTCGATTTATTTTTACCGCAAGTGGTAAGTCAAATCGATAGGGATTATATTCAGTTTTTGCCCCAGGAAGTATTTAATGATGTCACTTATGGCGAGAAGAAAGAAATCGATTTGCTGGCACAGGTGCGTTACCAACAGCAAGAAACTTGCTTTTTAATTCACGTTGAAAATCAGTCTTATACTGAGTCGGCATTTGCGAAGCGAATGTTTAAGTATTTTGCGCGGTTGTACGAAAAGTACGATTTAGCTATTTATCCAGTTGTTGTGTTTTCGTTTGATGAACCACTACGTCCAGAACCTCAAATTCATCGCGTTACGTTTCCCGATTTAAATGTGTTGGAATTCCAGTTTGCCGCAATTCAATTAAATCGCTTAAGTTGGCGAGATTTTTTACAGCAGAAAAATCCTGTAGCGGCGGCATTAATGGCGAAAATGAATATCCCCACAAGCGAACGCCCGCATGTTAAAGCAGAATGTTTGCGGTTGTTAACTACGTTGAAATTAGATCCGGCGCGGATGCAGTTGATTTCGGGGTTTGTTGATACGTATTTGAAGCTAGATGCAGCAGAAGAACAAGCCTTTAAAGCGGCAGTCGATACAATGGGATTGGATGAGCGGGAGGAAGTTATGGAAATCGTCACCAGTTGGGAACAAAGAGCCATCGAACGGGTAGCGGTGAATTTACTGCGGGAAGGCATGGCTATTGAAGCGATTGCACGAGTCACGGGGTTATCGGTGGAACAGGTGCTTTCATTACAGGCACAGCTTGCCGACTCGTAATTAATATTGAGTTTGCTCTCTTTGAAAATCTACGCTGGGAAGGTGCGAATCGATGGGCAAGATATGAGTATTCGTTTTTCACGTCGGACAAGGTGTACCGTCTGTTTTACTTGGTCGCTGCTTGGTTAAAAACTAGGCGCTTGCTGGTAGATATGCAGTCAGGAGTTTTAACGTTGGGTGAGGGCACGACTTGACAGTTTATTTGAGCGGCATTGATATTTGAAAGTTTATTATTTATCCCTCAAAATCGAGCTTGCTACCGTTGAAATGGTTGTAAATTTTTACTGCCTCAAACCAACTAGGGAGCGTCACCTCAACTTCTTCTAATTCATTCCCATTGCTATCCACCAAACCATGTACAATTTGTACTCTTGATAATGGTGTTTCCCCATTTGCAGAAAACTTTTTAATTTGAATCGTGCCAGCCTTGCGTGCTTCAAATGTGCCTTCTACGGTGCTTTCATTGGTAAAATAATGATTGATGCCAATAAAATATTCTTTCGCTTTTCTTGTATCTGTCAGGTGCATTGAGAAAAATTTCATAGCCGCTTCTTTACAATATGCTATTTTTTTAAGATTGGTAAATTCGTCAATAACTAGCTGTTGCTTTTGTTTGGGTACTTCTTTAATTCTCGCTAACCAACGCTCACAAGCATCTTCTAAAGCTTGTCCTATTTCCGATTCCGATTCTGCTTTAATTTGTGTATCTAATAATTGCCACACTTTCCAGTTTTCACCAGTAGCATGACGGTCGATTAGTTGGTAAATTGGAGCATCAAAGCAATATTTACGGATGATTGCTATACACCCTGCTGTGTTGGTTTTACCGCTACCTTGGGAACCAATTAACCACAAAGGTTTGTTATTTTTGATAATTGTGTATAGCCAACCATCCTCCCATTGTTTTAAGGCTTCTATGAGTTGATTGACCCTTTCTTGGATATGAGATTCTGGGTTACTTAATGTTTCTGAATCATTATCAGACTTTTTACCTAGTATCTTTTGGGTATCTGATAAAGCCTTGTGTTTATCTCGCAAGTTTTCAGCAATCTTTTTATCCATATCGGAATCAGCCAAATCAAACTGTTTGAGAGTAGATGTGTGGGTTTTATCCTGTATAAGAGAGGAGCGCTTTAACTTATCTTGCATCGCTTCAATGGATATAAAACCATGCTTTACTTTTTGTTTATCCCATGTTTGATTAGTTTGAAGCGTCTTAAATTCTCTCTCATTTTGACTCGAAGCTGTGGTTAATTTAATACAAGTTTTGTATGCTTCTAACTCGTAGTGTGCTGATAGTTCGTCTATTTCTGCCTTTTTAGTCCAGCTTAAATAAGCGATTCCAGAAGCTATAGGGGCAACTAAAAACCAAATTGCACTCTTATTACTAGCAGGGATGTGACGAATGCTGAATGATGATTCTGGTAATGGTGTAGATGATTCAAATTGCTTTTGTGACCATATCTCTTTGAGCAATTTATGCTCGTAATCGCAATATCTTTTATCTAAGCTTTCTTGGCTTAGTTGGCTAAATTCTTCATCGTAGCGAGGTGGTAAGTTGGCAGTTTTTGGGCAGAATTTAATCGCTACTAAGTCATGTGGTCGATTGGACTGGCTCAAATACATCGCACTTGATAAAGCAACTACTACACCGATAACTGTTAACCCTGAGTAAGCGTTCATCTTCTTTTTGAATCAATAATCGTGTAGATACCAGCTAAGACGAGTAAACCACCTACAACAATAAATCCATTTTGCTTGTCTTCAGGTAGCTTATTGAAAGCCGTAACTGTATCCTGCAATTGGTTGTAGGTTTGTTTTGATGAGTTAACAATGTTCAAAAAACTACCCAAGGCACTCCATATCACAAATGCAGTTACTAAGGTTGAGAATCCAAATTTGATAAGTTTGCCCATATTATCAGCTGACCATTGTCCGTCTTTACGATTAATATTTATCTCATCAAATACTTCTCTATTGGTTATTTGATTGATTAGCAGGATTGATGCTATTGCTAGTCCTATTCCTTGTGTTCCACTGGTAATAATTAAAAATCGGGCTAAACTGTAGGAGGTAATTCCCCAAAAACTTGTCTCTAATCCCTTTAAGATACTTCGATTCTTACTCAGTTTTCGGTTGAGATTATCCTTGTAAGCTTTGATAGCTGAGATTTCATCGGGAGTAAATGCAGTATCTTCTTCAATGGGGTAGTTTGATGAAATTGTGGTATCCTCTCCTAATTCAAATTCGGACATAATAGAAATACCAGAATGTGTTTTTATTTTTACCTCCAGTTACAATTATGTCTGGAGGTGTTTTAATTAACTGAAAATATCTCTAATATTGTTCCAAAACTTAATTACTGGGTTTGTTGAGTAATGTTTTTTGGGAATCAGGCTTAAATCGCTGTCTGAGCCATTCTCTAGCAAGTGTTTAATCTTTTTATCCTCATAATCCGCGTCTGCTTTAATTTGCGCTAAAAATGGCTTGTTAGAGATAGATTCAAGGCTAGCTTTGGCGTTAACTGTAGCCATTTGAGTATCTATCCAAGCCTGTAACTCGATGACATCCAGCGCATCATCGTGACGTTGGTTCTCGGCTTCAAGCTTGGTGAATAAACTAGCTTTGTACTCTTCAATCAGGTTGTTATAACGGGTGTTCTCTAAAGTTACGTCACTAGCGGCTTTATCAATTGCGATCGCACCTTTAGAACCAGACTTGGTAGAGTCGATGGCGGGTATTATCCCGCGCACCTCTCTGTTAGAACCGTGCGTGCGGTAGGGTAGGCAGCCAGCGAGTTACCAATATTGGCACTTTTCCAACCACCCCCCTCCAAACTACGCATGACCGTTTCCGTATCACGTAGCTTTCCGGTAATCT
>NZ_JBPAOH010000220.1:0-8907 GCF_050875635.1 Tolypothrix sp. VBCCA 56010 | reverse complement strand
GGGAGCGGGGGGGGCAGGGGGGGAGGGGGGACAAGGGGGAGCAGGGAGACAAGGGGGATTATCCTCACAACCATCAAATAACAACAATCAAATAACAACCATCAACTAACAACCATCAACTAACAACCATCAACTAACAACCATCAACTAACAACCATCAACTAACAACCATCAACTAACAACGCTCCCACAATGTTGATAAATCGAAAACATTGGGAATACTAAAAAATGTAGAGGCGATCGCCTTGTCATCGTTACAACGGTGGTTTGTTTAATTTTCTTCTATCGGTGGATGAAACGCTAACATAAAGGACTTCGGGTATGCAAAAGGACAACAACAGAAATGAGTCTGTGTCTCAACTACAGGTACTCAGCAATAATTGTCCACCGAGACAGCAATTAAATGAGGAATTAGAAGCCAGAGTAGAAGAACGCACTGCCGAACTCAATCGCGTGGTTGTTCAGTTGCAGGAAGAAGTTAAGAAACGCATCGAGATAGAAAATAAACTGCGATCGTCAGAACAGTTTTTGCAGTTGGTCATCGATAGCATCCCACAGTTAATTTTTTGGAAAGATAAAAATTCTGTATATCTTGGCTGCAACCAGAAATTTGCCCATGTTGCGGGTGTAGGTTTGCCAGAAAATATTATTGGCAAGACTGACTATGATTTGCCTTGGAAAAAAGAAGAAACCTCGTGGTTTCGAGAGTGCGATCGGCGTGTTATGGAATCTGACACCCCAGAATTACATATCATTGAGCCACAAAAGACGGCTGATGGCAAGCAGACTTGGGTAGATACTAATAAAATTCCTCTGCGGGATGCTCAGGGTAATGTGGTAGGTATCCTTGGTACAGCCGAAGACATCAGCGATCGCAAACAAACTGAGTCAGCTTTACGGCAAAGTGAAGCTAAATTGCAAAAACTATCAGCAAATGTTCCAGGAATGTTGTACCAGTTTATGCTACATCCTGATGGCTCTTTTTCCTGTCCCTTTATTAGTTCTGGTTGTTATCAAGTGTACGGGTTGACACCAGAAGAAATTCAAGCAGATCCCAACAGAATATTGTCTCTGCTCGATCCAATTCAACGTGAGAAGTATGAGCAATCTGTCACCGTTTCTGCTCAGACATTGCAACCTTGGCACTGGGAAGGACAAATTGTCATGCCCTCCGGACAAGTAAAATGGCTACAAGCTGCATCCCGTCCGGAATTGCAAGCGGATCGATCGATTATCTGGGATGGCTTGGTGATGGATGTTACCCATATTAAACAGACAGAAGAGGCACTTCACCAAGCTTATACAGAACTGGAAAGACGTGTAGAAGAGCGAACTCAAGAATTAGTACAAAGCAACCAAGCGCTACAAGCTGAAATTGCCGATCGCAAACTTGTAGAAGCTGCCTTAATGCTTTACAAGCAAGCAGTAGAAAGCTCAAGTGATGCGATTGGCATAGCAGATGCAGCAGGCAATCATATTTACCAGAATCCGGCATTTTGCAAACTTTACGAATGCGAAACACCGCAAGCATTCATAGAATTTGGTGGCATCAAGAGTGTAATTACTGAGCCAAAAATTGCTCAAGAGATACAGCAAACCATCATTTCTGGTGAATCTTGGATTGGTGAGGTTCAGCAAAAATCTCTTAGTGGTCGGATGATGCAGACTTTGTTAAAGTCATATCCGATTAAAGATTTTACAGGCAAAAATATCGGTTTCGTTGGCGCTATTACCGACATTACCGAACGAAAGCAAGCTTTATCAGCCCTACGAGAGCAAGAACAGTTTTTGCGTAGTATGTATGATGGCGTTGAACATGTAATTTTTTTAGTTGACGTTCTGGAAAATAATGACTTCTGCTATGCAGGTTGGAACATTGCCGCAGAAAATGTCACGGGTATGAGCAGTGCAGAAATAGCCGGTAGAACACTAGAGTATGTACATGGTGCAGTTGAAGGTGCAAAAGTGCGTCAGAACTTGACTAAATGTCTGGAAATCAAGGCACCAATTAGCTATGAAGAATGCCTAACTTTTGAAGGTGAAGAATTTTGGTGGTTGACTACGATTAATCCCCTTCAAGACAGTGAAGGGAGAATTTACCGATTAGTAGGAACAACATTTAATATAAGCGATCGCAAAAGAGCAGAAACTCAACTGCAACAGCAAGAAGAATTCCTTCGCACAGTCTTTGATGGCTCGGAAAATCCTATATTTGTAGTGGATGTTCAAGAAGACGGTGAATTTTGCCATGTAGCTTATAATAGCGCCGCAGAGCGTGCCACGGGTATGAGCAGTGCAGAAGTAATCGGTAAAACTCCAGAACAATTGCATGGTGCAGTTACAGGTGCAGCAGTGCGTCGGAAGTTCGCAAGCTGCCTAAAAGCAGGTAAGTCCATTACTTACGAAGAATGCTTCACTTTCCACGGTAAAGAAACTTGGTGGTTGACTACGATTAATCCCCTTCAAGACAGCGAAGGTAGAATTTACCGATTGGTAGGAACAACATTTAATATAAGCGATCGCAAACGAACTGAAGCAACTCTATTAGAACAAGAACAATTTCTTCGTACAGTCTTCCAGGGTTCGGAAAATCCCATATTTGTCATAGATGTTCTTAAAGACGGTGACTTCCGCCATGCGGGATGGAACGCAGCTACAGAACGCGCCACTGGTCTAAGTAATGCCGAAGTAATTGGTAAAACACCGGAGTATGTACATGGTGCAATTGAAGGTGCACAAGTGCGTCAGCGATACACAAACTGCTTAAAAGCAGGTACATCAATTAGCTATGAAGAATGCTTAAATCTTCAGGGTGAAGAAACTTGGTGGTTGACTACGATTAATCCCCTTCAAGACAGCGAAGGGAGAATTTACCGATTGGTGGGGACAACATTAAATATTAGCGATCGCAAACGAGCCGAAGCAACCTTATTAAAACAAGAGCAATTCCTTCGCAGCGTCTTCGATGGATCGCAAAATCCCAAATTTGTGGTGGATGTTCTCAAAGACGGTGACTTCCGCATTGCAGGTTGGAACCCAGCTACTGAACGCGCCACTGGTCTAAGTAGTGCTGAAGTAATTGGTAAAACACCGGAGTGTGTATATGGTGCAGTTGAAGGTGCACAAGTGCGTCAGCGATATACAAACTGCTTAAAAGCAGGTACGTTAATTAGCTACGAAGAATGCTTAAATCTTCAGGGTGAAGAAATTTGCTGGCTGACGACTATCAATCCCTTGAAAGACAGTGAAGGTAGAATTTATCGGTTAGTAGGAATAGTATTTAATCTCACTGAGCGCAAACGCGCAGAAACTCAGTTAAAGCAACAAGCAGAAGACCTAGAAAAAACTCTCCAAGAACTCCAACGCACACAAATGCAACTTATTCAAAGCGAGAAAATGTCTGGTTTAGGTCAACTTGTAGCAGGTGTTGCTCACGAAATCAACAACCCTGTCAATTTTATTTACGGCAATCTTACTTATGCTAACGACTACATTGAAGATTTATTAAAATTACTACACTTATATGAGCAACATTATCCCGATCCGGTTTGGCAAATTCAAGAATTAGCTGAAGATATAGACTTAAATTTCTTAATAGAGGATTTACACAAACTTCTTAAATCAATGAAAGTTGGTGCAGAGCGCATTCGGGAAATTGTGTTATCTCTACGCACCTTTTCCCGCATGGATGAAGCCCAGATGAAAGAAGTAGATATCCATGAAGGTCTTGATAGCACGCTGATGATTTTAGAACATCGCATCAAAGCTAAACCTGACCGTAAAGCTATTGAAGTGATCAAAGAATATGGTAACTTGCCTTTGGTGGAATGTTATGCCGGACAACTCAACCAAGTATTTATGAATATTTTGGCGAATGCGATCGATGCTTTGGAAGAGTCATTAGTAAATGAGTCGGAAAAATTGACAACTCCGCAGATTCGTATTTGTACGGAACTTATTTCGGGCGATCGCGTCAAAATTAGCATTGCCGATAATGGATTGGGTATACCATCCGCCATAAAAGCGCGATTATTTGACCCTTTCTTTACCACCAAAGCGATTGGTAAAGGCACTGGTATGGGACTTTCGATTAGTTATCAGATTATCAGCGATCGGCACGGCGGCTCTTTGGAATGTATTTCCCAGCCAGGAACCGGCGCTGAATTCGCGATCGCAATTCCTTTATGCCAACGATAAATTATTACTATTATCTTGCCAAATTACTTAATCTGAAGATAACATTGCGCTAATAACATCAAGCTTTTCTATGAAGTTTCTTAACTGTGACATAACTTTAAATTAAAAATATCATACCTAGGAGGTATTAGTTCTCAGTTAATATTTTATCATTTTTAATTATATGAATCTAATGAAATATCACTGCTGAGAGTTGAGTTGTAGAGACGTTCCACACTCCCACGTCTGTACAAAATAAGTTTTCTATTGCCTATTATTAAGTCATCCAACCTGACTTCAAAAGAACAGCTCGGAAAAATGAGATTTTCATGCGTGCTGAGAAAACTGACTTCACGAAGGCAACTTGATTATTTATTATCTCAAATTCCTTTCCGTTAATTAATCATTAATTATTTTTATTTGGCAACATTTCTTCAAATGAATTATGATTGGTACATACATGCCGATCCAAAAGCTGTATCATTTATACCAACAACTGCTTGAGATATTATGAGTCCTTTAATCAAAGTTTTTCAACCCAGTGGAATTTTAGATGCCAGTGAATCCCAAGAGTTTCGCCAAGAAATTACTGAAATCGCAGACAGCGGGGCGAAAATTGTCTTAGTTGATTTTCAAAATGTGACTTTTATGGATAGTTCCGGACTGGGGGCTTTAGTGTTAGCCTTCAAAGCTTTACGAGCTGCGGACATTAAACTTGTTATCTGCTCGATTAATGAACAAGTCAGGATATTATTTGAACTGACTGGTATGGATAAGGTATTTGAAATATTTCCCAGCCAAGAAGAATTTAATCAGAATGTACTCTCGATAATTTAATTAGTCAAATTTTATCTGGAGGATAGATAAATCATCATCAAAAGCCTCTTTGGAGTTTAAATCGGTTAGGTAATTTAGTACCTCGTCGAGTTGCCTTTCACTCCTATGTTGTAACTCGATCAGCATCTGAATGAAAGCGTCTAAACTCCAAAGTGTTCCATCTGATTTCGTGATTTCGTAAACGCCATCACTAAAGATATAAAGAGTGCTGCACTCTTCAATATTGCAAAATCCATCAACGTATTTTGCTTCCGGAAACATTCCAACTGGCATTCCGGGGGTTCTTAATTGTTTGACTTCGGTAACGTTAAGAGATTTGCTCGATATTAATATTGCTGGAGGATGACCAGCACTAGAGTAAATTAATTGACGCTTGATGCGGTTGTAAACTCCATACCAGATTGTGAAATATTTGTCATTTTGATAATTCATCTGGAAAGTGTCGTTTAACGCTCTGAGTACCTCACTAGGTTGATAGTAATTAAGACTTTTGAGAGCGCGGGAACGAAGTAAATTCAGCACAGAAATAGAGGGAAGAGTGGCTTTGAGTCCGTGTCCGGCGGTATCTAGTAGATAAATTGCCATATAATCAGGATCGAGCCAGTAGTAATCGAAACAATCGCCGCCGAGTTGTCGTGAGGGAATAAAGCGAGAATTGATGGTGAGGAGTTCTGACATCGGCTGAGGCAAAAGAGAACGCACATATTCGGCAGCTTCTGCCATTTCCGCTTCTAAAAGTAGCTTTTGAGATTGCAAATCTCGACTTAATTGATGCAGACGCAATCCTGCTCTTACTCGCGCTTGCAATTCATTATGCTCGATGGGTTTGGTGATAAAATCATCAGCACCTGCATCTAACCCCTTGACGCGATCGGCTACGGAATCTAAAGATGTTAATAAAATAAAGAATGTTGTCGATAAATTCGGATCTGTCTTGATATAATGGCAGACTTCCAGCCCATTTAATCCTGGCATAATCCAATCACAAATAATTAATGCCGGCTGGCAAGCAAGTACTTTTGCGATTCCTTCAGAACCATTGCTGGCAGCGATTACCTCATAACCCTGTTTTTCCAACATCCTTTTCAGCAGGATTTGCACTGAACGGTCATCATCAATTACTACGATTTGAAACATGGGAAATGACGGGTAAGAATAAATAATAATTTTTGTAAAATAAAAATAAAATTGGGAATTGGGCATTGGGAAATGGGCAATTGTTTAATGGGAATAAAAAGAAGCTAGACGTATTTCACTTGCCCACTTGGATCATGCCCCATGACGGCTTTCTTCGCGTCTGCCGGGAGACCCGGACGCGGCTACGCCTCAAGTCGGGCATTGCCCGCCCAGCCGAAAGCGGCGATCCAACGCACTGCCTCCCCCATGCCCAATGCCCCATGCCCAATTTTTTACAGTTATAAAACATTATGGCGGTGAAAGGGGATTCAGCCACAAGAGCATAGCGCGTTTTAGTTGATTTAAGTCGCGGTACACTTCTTGTTTAAACCACTGTCCCAAAGCATCAATGGGAGTGAATGATGCTCCAGGTTGCCATTTAACATCTTGACCTAAGGGTGTAACATGACTTCCAGGCAGGGTTTGTGCTGTCACCATATCGGGAAAGCGTTGTTGTAATATTTCCTTTAAAGCTGCTGATTGGTCAAGGGTGTCGTTACTAAATTTTATTAACAAGTTGCGACGGACGTTATAGCGTTCTTGCACAAGTTTGTTAGTTTCCAACGGTGAAGGAGTAAACTCGATCGCAAAAGTATTATTAAATTGTTCCACTAAGGGGATAGCATCCCGTGCAGCGTAGTTGTTAAAGGATATGAGAATATTACCTGCGCGTTCTACACTCAAGATACTGCCGATGAGTAAGTGGAGTTTACAACCCATGCTGTGTCCCAATCCGTAGATGGGGAGGTAGCGCTTGCGTAATGCTGAGGAATCGTGTAAACGTTCGATAACGCGATCGAAGTTTAGCTGTACAGATTTAGCGATCGCTATATGATCTAATGTGTTGACAAATGGCGTAGCAATGATAACATAGCCTTTTTCCGCCAGCTGTTCTAGTAACCAACGGTAAGTCAGGTGAGGTGCTGTAGCGACGAATGCACCACCCAGGAAATGGATGATACCGATGGGATTTCGGGGAATTAACACCCAATTGCCTTGAATTTCTTTCCAGTCCATACCGATGAGCGATCGCTCTAATTTAATGTTTCTTTATATTAGACTCTGCACGGCTGGAGTGGGGGAGATGGGGAGATGGGGAGAGGGGGGGATGGGGAGATGGGGAGATGGGGAGACAAACTCCCCCTGCCCCCTGCAAAGTGCCCCCTTGTCCTCCTTGTCTCCTTGTCTCCTTGTCTCCTTGTCCCCTTGTCCCCTAATCTTACCCTTGACTCTGCAACCTTCTCATTTCAAGTTGCACGTCTAACGCAATCTGCAATGCTTCATTTAGTAACCTTCCATGTTCAGTAGCTTGTTCGCTAACTTGCATTGCCGATAAAGTCGGTAAATTGTTAGCAAACAAATCTGTATTTTTGATAATAAAATTTTTATTTTCTCTCAAAACTCTTTCTGTTTTCAAAGCGCGAATCAAATCATTTCTGGTTAGCTTAAGTGCGTCAAGTACTTTTTCTCTTTCTTTTAAAGTTACTCCAGGATTGCCAGCTTCTTCTATTTGGTCGTTGATATCTATTGCTTTAATTACAGAATTATATCTATCAACATCATTTAAAAGAATTTCCAAAGATGGTGTAATGTTCTTTCTCAAAAATTTAATTCTTTTTTTCCACCACAAGTATAATATAGTTTGCGTTATCCCACCTCCAATCAAAGTTAATATTATTAACAATATCCAAGAAGGAATTGTTACCCATGTTGCAAACACCTTAAGTATTACATCCAATATCAGATAGCTAAAAACAAATATAGAAAATCCAATAAATACTACAGTAGCACCTTCAGAACCTTTAATTCTTTCTATAAATATCTGTCCCAATCTTTTGATAGGGTTAACAATTATCCTTAGTTCGTCTTTCACAGGTAGATTTGTTAATTTTTGTAGTTGCTTTTGGCTAATCTCCAAGCCCTCTAAATCATCCCTCACAGCTTTCCCATCCTTGCGAAAAGAGTTGTTTAGTATTATATAACAATCATCATTATGTAAAATCCGCTAATTTTGCATTTTGTCAAGCTTTATCAATAAAATTTATTTTATGTCAATTAGTATACATTCATTTTGTAATAAAATGAAACATGAAATATTCTTGTTTGGACAAACAGCTTATCTGATTGAAGAGATAATGGTAAAAAGTATACGTAATTCGTGTGATGTTATATAGCTTTAAAGACTGCGCCGTGAAAAAATAGACAAAAATATGAGATTTAGTTAAATAGACTTACTTTATTGCCCATTTTCTCAGCTTAGAAGCATGACTAGACAAGTCCTCCAGATTAACTCGTTACTATTGTAGCCAGACTTATGAAGCAAGAGCTACGCTGTTAGATATTTAATTTACACGTCTGGGTTGATAGAGAAGCTGAGTTAGTACTACTGACGAATTCCTTTAATAAACTCAGTTCTTGCTTCAAGTATTGAGGGCATTAAAACACAAGTGGCGAATAAATTTAGATTTAATTCTGGTAGCAATTCACTACGGTAAATCTGTTCATAATTATCATCGCGGAGTCGATATAAAGATAACTGATTATTTTCCCAAAACCGAACTTCGGTGATTTGAAAGCGTTTGTATTTTTCTAGTTTATCTATGCTGCCACTGGTAATATAGCAGTTCCCATTCAGATGCGGTACAACATTATATCGTCGCGTGTAGGGGCACGGCAGTGCCGTGCCCCTACGGGTGTACCTCACGTAACCGAGAATTG
>NZ_JBPAOH010000219.1:0-8916 GCF_050875635.1 Tolypothrix sp. VBCCA 56010 | reverse complement strand
TGAGAAATTGTAAAACATGACCAATCGCTATTAAAGTATTTGCTTCACCCAAGCGATCGCCTATTTCGCGGTAGAATTGCAAAGCTGCTTCGTAGCGACTTAATGCTTCATCACTGCGTTTGAGAAATTGTAAAACATGACCAATCGCTATTAAAGTATTTGCTTCACCCAAGCGATCGCCTATTTCGCGGTAGAATTGCAAAGCTGCTTCGTAGCGACTTAAAGCTTCATCACGACGGTCGAGAAATTGTAAAACATCACCAATCGCTATTAAAGTATTTGCTTCACCCAAGCGAGAACCTGTTTCGCGGTAGAATTGCAAAGCTGCTTCGTAGCGACTTAATGCTTCATCACTGCGTTTGAGAAATTGTAAAACATCACCAATCGCTTTTAAAGTATTTGCTTCACCTAAGCGTGCGCCAATTTCGCGGTAGAATTCTAGTGCCTGTTGATAACAATCCTCAGCTTGTGTGACATCATCTTTAAGTTCAAAATAGAGATTCCCCAAATTTTTCAAGCTACTAGCCAAATCAGCCTTTAACTCTAACTTTTTTTGCAGCGCAATAGCATTTTCATATGCTTGAATTGCCAATTTGCGATCTTGGGAACTGCGATCGCGTTGTTGATAGGCTTTTGCCAAACTGTCGTATAATGTTGCGAGTAAAGGTGCTTCTTTGCCTTCAGCTTCAATTTGCGAAATCAATCGTAATATTTCTTCCAAAGGTAAACCGCCGATTTCCTTTGGTATAGTTTTAGATACTGACAGTGATTGTAATTCGCTAATATTCCGTCTATCTATTGAAGCAGATTCTCGCGTAAACCAAAATACCCCACCTCGCCAACTCCAAAAATCTGGCGATCGTTGTGCTAAACTAACCAGCATTGATTCAGTTAACCACAGAACAATTGGGAAAAGAAACTCTCGCAGTCCCTCCCTTGTCCACTGTAAGTAACCAAAAAACCTATCTTGCTCGGATTTTGGGCTGTCTAGCTTCACTGACAGCAGTTCATCCAATCCCAACACCGTAATTACAGCAGATTTATCTGGCTGCAAATTTCCTTCTGCTACCAACTGCGCCAGTGCATAGCGTAAACTAGGATCTTGTGTGCGTACCCGCACCCGATAGGTAAGAAAATCCTGCTGTCTGAGTTCAGTTTCGTATTGACTAATTAAGATTTCGCGCAAATTACGGTCATCGCAAACTGCAATCAGCAAGTTGAGAATACCCTGGCTAGCTTCTAAAGCTACAATTAACTTCTGATAATTCCGTTGATTTTCCGCTTTAACATCATCAATTGTTGACATTATCTAAATTAACTGCTTGCGCTTGAGTATATCTACCACAATTGGATGCACATCATACCACAAATCATCATTTTCATATTCCAACACATACAATCCATGCAGCAGTGAGAGAAACTCGTCACTTTTAGCATCTTGCGGTGTCAGGTTTTCGTAAGTTGTTACTAATATAGTATACAAATTCTCACCCAAGGGACGGGCAAATTCATTTCGCAAATCTTTAACAGCTAATTGAAGAATTTCCTGATTAATTTTAATATCGGTTCGCTCTGGTTCAGAGCGAATTAGTAGCAGACATTGAGAGCAACATTCCCTAGCTATTCGTACCAACTCCCGCACAACACCACCACTTTTAATGACAATTTCTCTGGCAATTTCCGGTTCAATTAATTCGTGTGGAATGCGCTTTTTGAGAATTTCCAGAAATAAGTTTATCAACTGTTCCTTCGGTACACCGTCTGTTTTGTGGCAGTCTTGGGGCTTGAAAAACTTACAAACTGCCATCAGTTGAATCCGCGAGACTACTGATTGTCAAATTGGGAGTAATTCACTGTTGCGAATAGCGGAAATAGGAATTGTGTAAATAAGTTGAAACTTCGGTAAAAATAAAGAATTAATATTGTTTTTATAAATATCTTCCACCAAACCCAAATCAAGTTTGTCCAAGTCATCAATTACTACCAAGACCTGCTTTTTTGTCTCAACTTGAATGATAGAGGCAATTTCATCAGCTTTGTGTGCCAGTTCAGAAACTTTGCGTTCGTAAGTCTTTTTAATTTCTTCGCGAAACGTCGCTTCATTTTTCAGCTTGGCGGTGATAAGTTTGAGAAAATCACCACCTAGTCCCACCTCAGACTTCAAGTCTTTGGTAACAGTCTCGGTTTGAGTGGTAGTAAACCATTCTAAGAGAGATTTTCTGGTCTTATCGGATATTTGCACTCCCGCTTCAGTCGCTTTACTTAACAGAGTGAGGGTGATTGCATACAAAATGTTAACGTGATTAACGTCAGACATTTCAATCATTTCTGCAATTGAAAAGAAGGCAACAAAATATTCCTGCTGCCTCATTTTTTGAGAAAATTTCGCCAACAGAGTAGACTTGCCACATCCTCGATGCCCTGCGAAAATGATTTTACCGTTAGGAGGTGCATCTTCCACTGCTTGCTCTAGGCGGGCGATGGTATCATTAGCAAAATCAACTCGAAACGCTTCAATCTGCCTCACATTGATTAGCGGAAATAATTCCAAATCTTGATACGCTTTGCGAAATGTTTGCAGCAAAGATTTGTCCATATTCCTGCCTCCTGTGATATCTAAATTATCATATCAATAATTTTTTGCGGGCAGGGGGAGTGGGGAGACAGGGGGACAGGGGGACAGGGGGACAGGGGGAGTGGGGGGAGTGGGGGGAGTGGGGGGACAAGGAAGAATTTGCTCCCTCATCTCCCTCATCTCCCCCTCCCCCACTCCCCCTTGTTATTAATAGTGTTTTGCGACAGCGATGAAGTTAAACGCTTGGAATGGGTAGTGCAAAGCGTTGTAAAATTGGTCAAAGTTTAAGAGTAAGCGATCGCTCAAAAAATCTTTCAGCAAAAATATCGAATACGAATGCTTTTGAGTCAAAAATTCAAATACTTCAATCGGGGTAAAACCAAAGCAAGATAATCCGGTTTGAGTACATTCAAATAATAGTACCGGACGATAACGTTGCAATGAAGTTGATTCTGCACCGCGAAGTACAGCTAACTTGCCACCTTCAACATCAAGTTTGATAAAATCAACGCGATAGTCAGCAGGCAAGATTTTATCCAAAAACTCACTTTTTCCGGTGAGTTATTCACAGTAGTATTTTATATTTTACGTTTGAGAACTAGCAAATATTTTTGCACATCTATCTCTTCAGGATAGTTTTATTGTCTCCATACAAATTTCTTACTATAGATGAATGCGTGGTTGGAGTATCAATGAAATTCAAATGTGAATACTTTGAGTAAAAACTTGGATCAACTTTTCTGGAAACTAAAAGTTTTTACATTTTTTTACTCTTTATAACGAGGTTACTACCCTTATGTCTCTTAACTGCTGACCAAGGATTTTCATAAAGCTGAAATCTTTGCTTCACAATTAACCACAAAAATGGAATAGCATCCAACAGACACCTCTTCCAGAGTCGCTGAGGTTCGCTTAACAGCCGATAAAGCCACTTTAGACCAACTTCACTCATACACTTTGGCGATCGCTTGATATTACCTGCCTTAAAACCGATAGTTGCACCAATAGCCAAAAATACTTTCACATTCTTCAATTGCTTTCTATATTTAGCAATCCACATTTCTTGTTTGGGTGCGCCTACACCAATTGCTAAAACTGTAGCATCTCAAGAGTTAATGAGTTTAACAATCTCTTGACACTTTTCTTCATTTTTCTCAAATCCAAACCACGGCGAGTGCGCCGCAACTATAATATCTCTACCAACCTTGACTTCAAAAAAGCTATTTAACCGAAAGTAATTTTCAATTGCTTAGTTGCTTGGTTATTTACTGTGGATATGTACATTTTCTCTTATCACAAATAAATATACCTTTTTCTCTGTATATTTAAAAGAGATAATATAAAGTTAATATGTAGAAAGAAAAAAAATTATTAAAGAAATTGTAAACTTTTGCTGAAAAGCCCGGATTTATCGAAAAAACTTTGATGTTAGATAGTTGAACTTAATC
Source organism: Tolypothrix sp. VBCCA 56010 (assembly GCF_050875635.1). Lineage (NCBI taxonomy): Bacteria > Bacillati > Cyanobacteriota > Cyanophyceae > Nostocales > Tolypothrichaceae > Tolypothrix > Tolypothrix sp. VBCCA 56010. The sequence continues at coordinate 4,893 of NZ_JBPAOH010000219.1, read as the reverse complement.
AAGCAAATATTTTGCTGTGTCCGGGTTTCGGCATTTCGAGAGTAGGGTTATTTAAGGAAGAAATCTGATTGCGGGATTTACGGATACGTAAATACCGCATACTCTTGACAAAAGCAAAAATCTAGGAAAATCAATTTGAATACTAAGCCAAAAAACATCTGACTTAGGGGGGAATTTATTAGAAAGTGGGGAGTAGGGAGTGAGAAAGTGCTTTTAGTAGGAAGGGCTTTTAACGATCGCTTTTAAACCACTCGACAATTCCTTGAGCGATCGCGCTCGCTTCTTTCTTCTGTTCTTCCGGATTCGTCACCAACTCAAATTCATCGGGATTACTCATAAAACCCAATTCCAACAACACCGACGGCGTACTTGCTGGACGTGTCAACGCCAAGTTATCCCAAAATACACCATAAGCAGGACGCTTTAACTTTTTAACTACATAATTATGCAAAAATACAGCTAAACTGTGAGCTTGGGGATGATACCAAAAAGCAGCAAAACCTTTGATTTTCTCAGCATCACCATCATCAGGTAAAGAATTGTGATGAATGGAAATAGAAATTGCGGGTTCTTCCTTATCAATTATCGCTTGGCGATCGCCTAACGAAACTTCCTTATCATCTTCCCGCGTCATCACCACCGTTGCCCCTCGTTTGGTCAACTCATCTTTCAGCAACTTCGACACAACCAAATTTAAGTCTTTTTCTAAATACCCAGTCGGACCGCTTGCCCCAGATTCTTTACCGCCGTGTCCCGGATCGAGTAAAATCTTGATGCCAGATAGCGGCTTGTCATTTTTGCCGATTTCTGGGGGTTGACGCAAAGACAAAACTAAACTTGTTCCCTCGTATCTCAGCTTGTATCCCCACTGTTGGTTTCTTTTGAGGTTAAAAGTGTATTGCACGCCTCCTTGAGGCAACTGCTGCCAATCTAGGCGAGAAATTAAGGCATTATCAACGCTCCTGATAATGTCTGTTTGCGCTGTGGTATTGTAGAGCGTCAGGGTGAGAAAGCGATCGCCTTGCTGTACGCTAACAGGTACAGGAACTTGCAACGGAAAAACTATTTCTGTTGCATTCGCAAGTTGACGATATCCCACACTGCGAATAATTGTCTTTGGTGGAACTGCACCTGATAAAATGCGAGTTTCCTTACTATTAATCCAAGCACCATAATCCAAGCGCGACCATTCACCTTCTTTACCCGTGACTGTGGCGCGTGTTCCTTTAGGTAACGGTGTTAATCTAGAATAATCTGTAGAAGGACCAGTACGAGCAACTCCAGCATCTACCGTCACCTCAGCAACTTGTAATTGTGCGGGTGATAAAACTTGAATTTTTCCAGTACCGAGCTGAGTTATTGTTTTACCATTCAGCGTTAGTTGAAATTGAGGTTGTCCCAAATCGGCAGCAGCATCTATTGTAGTGCAAGCCTCGTACTTCCCAACGTTAGATTGGGTGTTTGGCTGATTATTTCCGGTTAGCGCGGCTAAATTGCTTGGGAGTTGCGCTTGTTGTGGTTGAGGTAAAAGGGGAATAGTTTGATTTGCCACCTTGACAGATACGGTGGCATCTTTGGGTGCGATCGCGCTAAAACAAATGAGTTCCCCTGCTAGTTTAGCAATATCTGCCGCTGGAGTCAGAGAATCTTTGGCAAAAGCTAACCCTTTTGGTATCTCAGGTAAAGAAGATATTCTTGTAACCTTAATTTGACGTTCTTGATTTTGATAGCGCACAGTAAAGAGATTCTCTCCTAACTGTAAAGGTAAACTTGGGGCAAAATGTCCCGCTTTGCTGCGAGTTATCGGTTTACCATTGATGAGAACTTCTCCATTTGCAGGTGCTGTACCCAGAAAGAAAATTTTTTCTGCACTGGTTTGGTAGTTTGCTGAGGGAAAAATAATATTGAGAGATTGCTCTTGAGCCAAAGTTGGGGAGGATATGACTATAGAGCTTAATAATACCAATCCGAAAACACTTTTCACAGCCAAATCAAAGAAAATTGCATAACACAATTACTGTGGCACAATGACGGCATGTATTTTTAGAAGTTGCTAGAAAATGTAAGTACTATGACTAAGTTTGTCTTTGTTACTGGAGGCGTAGTTTCCAGTATTGGTAAGGGAATTGTCGCAGCAAGTCTGGGACGATTGCTCAAATCGCGCAATTATTCGGTGTCAATTCTCAAACTAGATCCATATATTAACGTCGATCCGGGGACAATGAGTCCTTTTCAGCATGGGGAAGTGTTTGTTACCCAAGATGGTGCTGAGACGGATTTAGACTTAGGACATTACGAACGCTTTACTGATACATTAATGTCGCGTCTTAACAGTGTTACCACTGGTTCAATTTACCAAGCCGTAATTAATAAAGAGCGGCGCGGCGATTATAATGGCGGCACGGTGCAGGTAATTCCTCATATTACCAACGAAATTAAAGAGCGGATTATGAGGGTTGCTCGTGATACTACTCCTGATGTGGTAATTACGGAAATTGGCGGAACGGTAGGGGATATTGAATCATTGCCGTTTTTAGAAGCAATTCGCCAGTTTCGTAAGGAAGTAGGACGGCAAAATGTATTGTACATGCATGTTACGTTGATACCGTGGATTGCTTCAGCGGGGGAGATGAAAACGAAGCCGACACAGCATTCGGTGAAAGAATTGCGTTCTATTGGCATTCAACCGGATATTTTAGTATGTCGGTGCGATCGCCCTTTACCAAACGGCTTAAAACAGAAGTTGTCAGAATTCTGTGATGTACCTGCCGAATGCGTCATCACGGCTCAAGATGCCAAAAGTATTTATGAAGTACCGCTCATTGTAGAACAAGAAGGGCTAGCAGAGCAAGTACTTGATTTACTGCAAATGGAACAACGCATTCCCGACTTAGTGGAGTGGCAAACTATGGTTGAAAGGTTGTACAGTCCTAAATATCAAGTTGAAATTGCGATTGTCGGGAAGTATGTCAGGTTAAATGATGCTTATTTGTCGGTTGTAGAAGCATTGAGACATGGAGCGATCGCCACTAATGGAGAATTAGTTTTACGCTGGGTAAATTCTGAGACGCTAGAAGTTGAAGATGTCGAAAAGCATCTTGAAGGTGTCGATGGAATAATTGTACCCGGAGGTTTCGGTACTAGAGGCGTAGATGGTAAGATTGCCGCGATTAATTACGCACGCGAAAGGCACATTCCCTTCTTAGGTTTGTGTCTGGGAATGCAATGTTCTGTAATTGAATGGGCAAGGAACGTTGCGGGATTTGCCGATGCAAATAGTGCCGAATTTGACCCAATGACTACCAATGCGGTAATTAACCTTTTGCCAGAACAGCAGGATGTAGTTGATTTAGGCGGTACAATGCGTTTAGGTTTGTATACTTGCCGCGTGATACCGAATACAATGGCTTTTCACCTATATCAACAAGATGTAGTTTACGAACGTCATCGCCATCGGTACGAATTTAACAACGCTTATCGCCAGTTGTTTTTAGAATCTGGGTATGTGATAAGCGGCACATCTCTTGATGGACGCTTAGTAGAAATGATTGAATTACCGCATCATCCGTTCTTTATAGCTTGCCAATTTCATCCAGAATTTCTTTCGCGTCCTTCCGCACCTCATCCATTATTTGCAGGATTTATGGAAGCAGCGATCGCTCGTTCTCATCCTACCTCGAATTTTGCAGCACCATTAGAAGTATTTTAAACGCCGTGAAACCTCGCAAAACCTCACCCTGTCCTTCGGACATCCCTCTCCTTAATAAGGAGAGGGAAAGATTTACCCGTAGGGTAAAGCGAGGGTGAGGTTTGGATTTTGGGCTTTTAGGAAAGAGTTTTGTAGGGTGTGTTATTGCTGAGGGTACGGCACCATCCCTAGTTTTGTAGAGGGTACGGCACCATCCTTTGATTTTCGGTGCGTTAGGACGTTAGGTCTATAACGCACCCTACCAGATTCAAGCCTTGTAGGAGAGAGGCTTTGACGCTTACTCCCCTTCCCTTGTAGGGAAGGGGCTGGGGAGCCAGTGCGCTGGGGAGGCAGTGCGTTGCCAAGCCACCAGTGCCGTGCGGAGGTTTCCGAGGCAGCGCGTTGCGCGGGTTAAGCGCGTTGTAGCGACTGCCGTTCCGTTGAGGCATCTGGCGTTGGGGTACCAAGCGTTGTAGCACCTGCCGTCGGGGATGCCGACACTCACGCGCCTGGCGTGGTTAGGTCTGTATTCTATGCAATTGAGAACCGCTATAAGACAAATAACCAAGGACAATTGAGGAGATTTTGTGGCGTACTGGGTGAAAATCCTTTACGAGAGGAAACAATATGTAATCAATATTGACCGTGTTAATGCCTTTTGTTATGAACCAAATGGCAGAGTAACATTTTGGCTACCCGATAGTGCGATTCCGATTGTGATTAACCCGCAAAGCAATATAGAAGACTATCAAAAGATTCTGGATTATATAGAAAGTGTTACAGCTTTGCAATTAGAGAACGCTTACTGGGTGAAAATTCTTTATGAAAGAAATGAATATGTAATTAATCTCAACTGCATCAATTCATTTTGTCATGAACCTAACGGTAGGATAACTTTTTGGTTGCCTGATGGGACGATTCCGATCATTATTAATCCGGTGAGTAATCCAGATTCTTATCAAAAAGTTATGGATTATGTTTATAAGGCTACGGGATATTCTTTATGAGTTAGGAGTTAAGAGTGAGGAAACGCGGAGTTAGGAGTTTTTTGGGAGGCTGTGCCTCCTGTAAAAGCCTAGAGGCAGCAGCCGTGTAACCAGAGATATAGCAGTTCCCATTCAGATGCGGTACAACATTATATCGTCGCGTGTAGGGGCACGGCAGTGCCGTGCCCCTACGGGTGTACCTCACGTAACCGAGAATTG
>NZ_JBPAOH010000218.1:0-8925 GCF_050875635.1 Tolypothrix sp. VBCCA 56010 | reverse complement strand
CTTCAATCACTATTGACAGTTCAATTACAGCTAACGATTTACTGGTGAACTTTAGGAGAATATCGCCAGTGTCTCCATCACGACCAATATGCTCCACCTCTACCCCACTCAACTTTGACCAATTTCGCAGTTCGGCAACAACTGATTCTTCATAAGTTATGCCTTTTGCAGTTGTCACAGAAAGTACTTGTTGTGTCAGGTGTTGATCTCGAATTTCCCTGGTCAGTTTTTCCACTTGTTCGGTTAATGGTTTGACAGACTCAGAAACCACATTTTTAACTGCCGCAGCCAGAGTACCATTTTCCTTAGTGGCATTTATTAATGCTGCTTTAAATGCCCCCTGAATAGAATCAGAGCGTTTGGCATCTAATAGTTGACGTAATGAAGAGAGAAAGCGACCAACAACAGAAGTTTCTCTGGCAGGGTCAATTTCGTGTGTAAGCAAAGTGCTGACGCTATTGAGTTTTTCAGTCAGGACGGCTGAAGTCAGATTAATTTGATTTTGCAGTGGAGCTAATAATTGACCATTATCTGTCCCTACTTGATTAACTAATTCCTGCCCAAAAGAGTGAGCAATTACTTTGACTGCCTGCTGAAACTCCACCAACAAGGATTCCATCTGCTGCTTAATTAATTCGTTGCCATGACGAGTTTGAGCAGTTTGCAAGCACAGAAATCCTAACTCCAAAGCATCCAGGCAAATATCCTCGTATTCTGACTGGGGAAATTGTTGTAAGTAGCTGATGGCATTTTCAATCGGGATTGCCAAGCGATAAATCAGGACATGATTTTCTGTCAATTCAATACTAGAGGGCAGATAATAGGAGTCATTGGTGGAACGGTTCATGGAGCAGTGGGTAGACTGGTGACGATAAATTGCACCCTACTACCTATTTTTTATGTCAGTCAAGGTGATGAAGAAAAGTTTTGTCAATTTGCAAAAACTGAAGAATTAATTCGGTGTTTGAGAATTATGCCACTCCTCCAACAGAGGGTTAATTACTTCGGCATTACAGAAAAGAAAATCAGCTACAGCCATAATTCTCTGGTAAGGTAATCCAGCTTCTCTCTGGCTTTTTTGTCCACCCAACCAGTGATAAGCCGTTGATTTAGAGATGGCACAGATTTTTGCTAATTCTTCGTAACCCAATCCCCAACGATAGCTAAAGTCTTGGGGAGACATGAACATTTGGTTGTGCAGTTTTAGCACCTGTTGATGTTGTTGAGCTTCAGACATGATTGCCCTGAAGCCTTGACAATAATGAGTTATCCAGAGGTTCGATATCATCCTCGAAAGCGAAGTCGCAGCTACAGGTGTCACGAGAGGGACTGCGCTCGTCTAGAAGAACCAAGTAATGTAAGCCAGTGGCAATACAACTAGCTTGTTGGCTGTAGATTACTCCGATGACGCGACCAAAATCACCGTTGGGTACTTGAAACCAGCGCACCCATTCACCGAGATAAAATTTCTGCTTAGGTAATTCGCTGGGAATTACCTCTGGCATCGCTACTGGTGGAATCTGAGGAAATGTATTGGTCATATTTATTAGGGGCAGTGTTGCACCAATATTTTTAAATTAACATATAGTGTGCAAAAGTAAATTTATTATGTATGGATTAATTGTCTACACTCCCTGACGATGGTTCTGTGAGGCAAAAAAACCCAGATCCAGATATTGAATATCGCTTTGGCAAAGCTATCAGACGGCGGCGACGAGAATTAGACCTTTCCCAAGAAGAGTTAGCTGAAAGGGCTGGTCTTCATCGCAATTACATTTCCAGTATCGAAACAGGGACTCGTAATCCTTCACTAAAAAACATACAAAAGCTCGCACAGGCGCTGAACATATCTATTTCTGCTTTTTTTGCAGAAATCCATAGAGGTCGCTATCGCGTCTTCTTCAAATTCCCTTGCAGATTCGTCATGATGAAAGAAGTGGAATTTTCCGGCATGGTTTCTGGATCAGTAGTTATTTCCCAGTATGTTATGGCTCTTTTTTTACCATAAACTATTTCTCTGATATATCTGGTTTCTGATTTTTGATTACTAAATGTTCTGGAGAATTTACACCACTTATTCGCCCTAACGCTTTGTCCGGCTGGCAACCAGACTCCATGATTACAACGAAATTGCTACCACATAGGCTAAGTTATATTCACCCAGTTTTCTAATAAATTGGCTACTTTCACCATATAAACTATCAGCTAGTACTAGTTTAATATTAAAACCCTCTTCAATTAATTCTGTAATCATTTCTGACGCTAACTCTATTTTAGTTTTATATTTATCTCCTTCTTTTAGCGTCTCTTTTGGTTTGAATACTTTTATACTCAATGGAAAAGTTATGTTAGAGTAAACCCCATAGGCATTTACTGAAACTATCCCATTATCTACCTTCCCTACACTCCCTAAATAAAGTCTTGCTACATAATCAGTTTTTTTACCTTTTTTCCTATCTCCTGTTTCATCTATTACCACTGTAATGGCATTTCCATCTAATGCTTTCTTAAGTTTACTTAATCTTCGTTGTTTTAATTTATCTACTGACCAATTTGAATTTGCTAGAAAATGATGTAATGACTGGGCTGAGTTTATACTCACCAATGAGCGCTATCTCTGGTAACGATTTTCTTTTGAGCGTTGATATTATTCCTAAGTGTAAATATTTGAAGCACTCATAATTTCTTACTTCCTTAAATAAATCTTTATACTCTGCACAATATTCATCTACGATCGCAACTGTTGGCTCGGCATCTCTTGCTAAATGTTTAAGGATTTGTAATTCTACATCCATTGCCCTGCTTATCTTCCAGAGTTTTTTCTTTTAATCATTTTATTCAGAATACTCGGAAAGTGACAGAAGAGGGATAAGGTTAATGCTATGAGCGACTTCGAGAATTTGTAGCACTGTCTCTGGTTGTTTCTCAAATTGAGAACCCCAGTTTTTATCGATTGTTTGGTACGAGTAGACCCCAAAGGTTACTTCTGTAAGCGTTCGCCTGTACGCAGCTCTGTACCTTATTTATTCTGGCTTTGGGCTTTTAACGTACAAACGGACATTATAAAGCCACGAATCACTTCAATCAAGGTTATGCCCAAAAGACGCAGAGTCTCTGAGCAACGCCTAACGGCATAAAGCCACGAATCACAGTTGTCAGCCTTAGCCCAAAGTGAGCAAGCCAGTCTGAGCAACGCCTAACGGCATAAAGCCACGAATCACCATATAGTCATAATCGCCTCGGTAGTTCGCAAGGCTTTGAGCAACGCCTAACGGCATAAAGCCACGAATCACCTTCCCCACACTCTCTTGAGGCAGAGAAAGAGAATTGAGCAACGCCTAACGGCATAAAGCCACGAATCACCTATAAAAGGTGAAAAATCAGAAAGCCAAAAAAAATTGAGCAACGCCTAACGGCATAAAGCCACGAATCACAGCAAAGTTGAAAACCCTTAACTGAGGAAGGTTCATTTACAATCTTACAAGTACTTTCCAGATCGATAAACCAAAAACACAAAACTTACCGAAGTTTCCCTTACTTTCAGCCCCTCAAACCCAGTGCCGATAAACTTTCCCAAAAATGGCAAGCACCTTTTTTGTTGTCTCAATTACCATATCCCTTACTGTGTAAACCTTCCCGCCATTTTTTGACCCTAAATTCCCTTTCCCATAAGAGATACTTGTCAAATTGGAGATAGAATCATCGTCCACGCCAAATCAGGAGGTGGTGAGCTTGGCATTTCCTCAATCTGATACCTCAAAAATCGGGTATTTCTTGACCCCACATGGTCAACCCAATAGGGTAAGGTTAACCTGCCTCGATTATCCCTAATCACCCACTGTCTAACTCCCTCTAGGTAATCTTGGGAGACAAGTTTAATCGTTTTAATCAATTGGTCACTTTCTCCCAAAAATAAACAACCAAACCGTCTTACTAGCTCAGGATGGTCAAACGCGAACTGTATCCTCTCCCTTAAATTTGGTTGTATCTTCTCCGCGTCAGAACGAACCCAAATCAAACACTTGAGATTAGACAAAATTTCTTGATAACCGGGAATAACATTCTCTGGATGGCTAAAATCAGCATTCTTAAAGCGTCTCATTTGACGCAAAATTCGTGACTTTTTGGGGATAGATAACATTGCGATCGCCAATTCTACCCCACAGTGGCGATAGACATCCGTTTCCCCTACCAAAGACAACAACATCCCATACACTGTTGCTGGAGGAGGTACAGGATAGGTTTTTCCCATTTCCCTTGCATGGGACTCCCGAAAAGTCGTAAATGGAACATCCAAATAGAGAATTAATGGTGCAATCATTTTGATTCTTATAAGCCCAAATCTCTTTTAATGACTGTTTTCAAAGCTTCAATCAGTTCATTTCGATTCCGATAAATATGCGCCTTCTTAAAAGGGGAATTATCAAAATTATCTAATTGCTGTAACTCCTTAACAATTGTTCCCCCAATCCACAACTTACTAGGGTCAATCTGTCCGCATTCCACTTCATCTATAAACTCTTTTGTAAGTTTTGCTTCCTTACTCTTAGGATCGCAATATTCAAAGCAATAGGAAATATAGGAAGCAAAATGATTTGTCCATTGAAATACAAAACTATCTGGACAGAAAGGATAATTAAAAATATTACTACTCCCTCCTACCTTGGGCAGATTCATAATCCCATCTATCAGAGGTAAAATTCGCGAATAATCTTTGAGATGAGTGGCATTAATTCCAAAATAATATTAGACCTCTTGCAAAAGTCTTGTAAGCGTGGGACAAGTAGGTTAGAGCTTTCTTAACATCTATGACTTACGAAAAGGTAAAGAACCTCAAGCCTGAAGAATTCAAACGTTTGTGTGGTGTGCATCCGGAGACTTTTACTCAAATGACCGAGGTAGTGCGATCGCGTTCAAAAACAAAGCTTAAAACAGGGCGACCGGGTAAACTGAGCTTGGAAGACCAATTGTTGATGACATTGGAGTATTGGAGAGAGTACCGTACCTATTTTCATATTGGCCAATCTTGGGAAGTCAACGAGTCAACAGCATATCGTATTATCAGAAAAATTGAAGATATTCTCATCAGTTCAAGACAATTTTCTCTTCCTGGGAAGAAAAAGCTTTCCTACCCAAATTATCAAATAGAGGTTGTGGTAGTGGATGTTACGGAAAGCCCGATAGAACGTCCTAAAAAAAACAAAAACAATTCTACAGTGGGAAAAAGATTCATACATACATTAAAATCTCAAGTTGTCGTCAACCAAACTACTGGAGAAATACTCTGTACCGCACATGGTAAGGGAAAAGAGCATGATTTTCGTATTTTCAAAAGCAGTAAAGTTCGGTTGAGAAAAGATATCGAATGCTTGGGCGATAAAGGATATCAAGGAATTCAGAAACTTCATGCCAACAGCCGAATACCAAAAAAGAAACCTAGGGGCAGTGAACTGAGTCGTGAAGACAAAAAGAGTAATCAAGAGTTAGCCAAAGTTCGAGTAGTGGGTGAGCATATCAATCGAAAACTGAAAATATTTAAAATTTTGTCTGACCGTTATCGTAATCGTCGAAAAAGATTTGCTTTGAGATTTAATCTCATAGCTGGTTTGTACAACTATGAGCTTCGTCTCCCCAAAACTGAATCTGCTTAACTAACTTTTGCAAGAGGTCTATTGATATCGAGTTGCATGATACTCTGTAAAGTAAAGCGACGTGCTATCCTTTTATCTGCCACTTTTTGCCCCTAACTTGACTGCACCATCATAAGGCGTTAGCGAAACAGCCATATTCATCCCTAAAGCACCCATTCGCTGATTAAGAGTGCTGACTTTTGTTTGTTTCTTTTTCCTCTTTATTGTTGAAGTTTCCTCCTCTGTTTCAGCAGACTCTAATAAAGCAAACCCAAAAATATCATCATCATAAAATTGTTCTGGATCGAAATCTTCACTTGTTAACCGATTAATATGTTCGTCCTCATTCCAAACTCGATTAACTAAATAACCTTGCTTTTGAAGATAAAAACGTAACGCCCAACGAATCGCACTTGAACCTACAAAAGAATGAATTTTACCATTCCAGTAGCCTTTTTGGAGAATAGTCTTATTTCCTCGGCTAATGTCATGATTTAAGGACGCTAAACCATAACGAGTGAGGACTGTTCCGTAAAGATAATAATTGGGAATATTATTGTCATTCTTCTTCTGAGTCATCATTCACTTCTTCTAGTTTTTCATTGTTTGGGAATGAACTATCATTACTATGGGTGGATTTATCTTTGGGTTTATAACTGGCGATCGCTAACAATGACCAAATTCTTAGTTCTTGCCAAGGTGATTTTTTAATTAGTAGTGAAATCTCTTCTTGATGCTCATTAAAATACTTATTTAATCCCCCTCTTACTAAAAAGTCGGACAAATATTCCTGAAATGACAATTCATCATAACAATAGTTTAGCTCTGCCCTTAGTCGTTCAACTTTCTTTTTAATTGGAGGCTCTTTTTCTTCGTCTGCTTTGGCATACATTTTAGCAAAGTTGCCCTTCATAGCTTGTTGAAATACCTTAATAAAAATAAGATACTGCTTGTCTTCTTCACTATTCTCTGCCATTATGATGAATCCTTCTCGATTGGAAAATAACTGGTTATATAAATATTCTTTTAAATTTTCTATCACCAATTTTTCCCAAAAATTAGACCACCAATGGATTCCTTTAACTAAATTATCAGCAATCAGGGAGCGAATCGGATTGACCTTAATAAAAATTTGCTTATATTTAATTATCTGATAATTAGTTTTAAAGTATTTTTGCACCTGTTGATAAGTGATTAAAATATTCTTGTCAATTTCAATTTCTTCTATACTCATCAATGTTCTTTGACGAGAAGTTTGATTCATTTTTTCATATAACCAAACTTGACAAGCTTGATAGTAGTCGCCTTCAGGCTGAATATCGTCTAAGCTGTAATAAAGTAATCCTGCTTCACCAAGGCTACTCACATGAAGCTGTTTAGTTTCTAATTGCTGTAATCGCCATCTTCTTTGAGAAGCATCTTCAAAATCCTTGATTTCTGGAATCACCACCAAGTAGCGATGGGGTTTCCTTTCCTTCAAGTCCTCTGATGGAATATGAACTAAGCAATAATGACAAACTACTAGTACAAATAATAATGTTAAGGCGTATTCAGGTTTCTCTTCCAGTTTTGTAGTATTCTGCGTTCTCGCATGACGAACAATTCCCCCTAAATACAACCAACTGGTTATTTGAACATAATCACGTCTCAGTTGTTGGGTATCTGTATCGCATAACTTCTCTGCAAAAGTTTGATGTGCGTACCAAGTTAGGGATTTGTATCGATACTCGACTTTTTTTTCTTCAACCGTTAATTCAGTATTAACTACCTCTCCCGCTTGATAAAACTTATTATGACGCAGGAAAACAGCGCATATTCCCTCATGAATATAAATTTTCTGCCTTAAATCTATTGCATCATTGTCTAATCCTGCTAAATGAATTAAACCTGTATCATCTAATTGAAAAGACTCCTTAATTAACCAAGATAAGGCAACGAAATCACTTCCTTCCCAGAATAATTCAATAGTATCAGCAGTAAAAAACCATGATATATGTCCTCCCCGTTGACGAGATGAGGGATATTGCTTTTCTAACCGCTTTAAAGTCATGTAAAGTCCCGTCATTCCGACGCGGTGCATTATTGTCGTATCCGCAGCATCAAGAGATAGGGAAATTTTGGGTTGGGTAGTAACCATGATCAGGTTTCCTCTTCTTCCTTGCTGCGAGTCGCTGGGACAAATATTCCACACATCATCTTTCGTTTCCCACCAATACCCTGTTCTTGCAGGATTAACGAATCTTCAGGATTGAGTTCACTGATTTTTACGCCAAATCCTCTAACTTTAAACTGTTTCCCTTCTTTATTGATGGTTAATTGTCTTCGTTGAGGTGTTCCATCTTGTCGAGTGAGAAGTTCAATTTTTCCTTGTATTCCTAAATTATCCATTTGCCGTTGCACAGCTTCAATAAAGTTAGTAGAGTCTTGAAACCCTTTAATTATCACTAATCTGGAATAGACACTTTCTGAAGAAATTAACGGTTTGTAGTCAGGAATATCTAGTTGATAAAAATTTTTACCTATATGAAAGGCTTGACCCGCTAAATAAGGATAAATTAAAGGAATTTGTTGATGATAAATCCGAATTTTTAGACGAGATTGAGCAGTGAGTTCAAGCAAATTGTTTCTGGTCGGTATTCCAGCAATCGGATGAATCCCAATAGACTTTAGTTCGTGAAGGCTAGGGCAAATACTGGACAAAGCCCTATAGATAGCATAACCATTATCAAGAGAAATCGGTGCGCCTCTTAGCTTAAACGTTAAGTCTACATGTTCCTCACTGTGAATTAATATGACTGCCATAGATGGAAATTTTGAGAAAAATTTCAGTAACCGCTTAATAATCCGGGGTAAATCGCTCAGTGACAAGCCTCAAATGGCGTAAAATCGTTCCTGAACTGGTAGTCCGCCCCGATTTATTGAGCGGATACAAATTTCAAGATGTCAGAGTTTGTTTAATACATCAACATCCTCTTGTACAAAATTGTCCTCATTGTCATCGCCGACTACTTTGGTTAGAGTGGCAATCCAGGTTAGGCTATTGTTCGCAATATTCTCACTGGTTAGGAGGATCTTCTAATACTCCACTAGTACCGCAAGGCGGAATTCAAAATTCAAAATTCAAAATTCAAAATCAAGACAACGTAAGCGTTTCATCGATTTGGAATGGGTGGTTTATTTACGCCTTAGTGTACTAGTACAGGGTGGCGGAAATAAACCGACCATTTTTGTGAGAGACTAAGCAAGAAGGGTCAAAACCCTTATGGGTAGTTTTTAAGGAATCAAGGTGTGGCAA
>NZ_JBPAOH010000217.1:0-8974 GCF_050875635.1 Tolypothrix sp. VBCCA 56010 | reverse complement strand
GACATGCGATTGGAACCAAACAGATCAACCGCATCAATTTGCCTTCGCGCAGCGTCTCCCTTTGGGAGAAGGTTGTCCGTTTTTGTCTAGGAAAAATGAAGCGCGATCGCGCACTTAATAGCACACTGAAAAAAGTTTTGCGGTTGTGTATGAGTGAAGGCGATCACCCTTTTCACCCAAAATCTAACTTATGGCAACGATACTGACTGTGAATGTGGGTGTAGTCTTGACAAAGTTGCACAATTGTAGTGTATTGCAAAAGCTTTAACGCCTCTGTTTTTTGGAGTTAATTTGATAAATAACTTAATAAAAGCGTTGTTGACCACCTTCAACTAGTAAAGTGAATCCCCACATGAATGATAAGGCGATCGCCCAAAAGCGGCTACCTTAACTATAATACGGACTTATGAATCCCCAAGGCGCTTATTCGCCTCAGGCAGTAGTTGACCTAAATACCCACCGACGCCGACTTTAGCCAAGTCCCCACTCGTTGGGGCGGAAGTTATGATCTGCGATCGCCAAGACAAAAGCACCAATTACCAGAATAATTACGATTACAGACCTAACAGTTAATCTTGACAACATCCTAACTTCCATCCATTTTTTGCATGTGCTTTAGTTGCAGCTTGAGCTCTTTGATTTCATCAAAAAGCCGATTGGCTTTATGGTCAATTTTTTCCTCATTGGCGTGTAAGAGATAATCTACCCCCTTTTAACCCCTGGATTCCCTGTGCTCCGGTGTCTCCTTTGTCTCCCTTTAGCCCCTGGATTCCCTGCGCTCCGGTGTCCCCCTTGTCTCCCTTCTCCCCCTTGGGAAAAACCTGTCCAAAATTGGGCAGGCTTCTCCTTCGGAGACGCTTCGCGCTCCCGCAAATGGCGCACAATAATCCACAATTAGCACCCAAAATCTTGGGTATTGGAGCGCCAAATGGTTAGAGCGGATCGCGGCTTAAATTGTTGACGGGCGCCTCTGCCTGCGATTGGGCGTGGATAACTTTATGAAAGCCCTTGTCTCCAACGGTTCCTGCCGGAATATTTTCAAGTGAAACAGATGGGGGAATCTTCCAGTTAGACTGTCCGGTGATTTCTTTAAGAATAAAAGCAAAACTACTCAGTATCTGTTTAAGATTTAAACTGTTGCCATAAGCCGCTGGATTAGTGGTATCGTCAATAACAATTGGCATTTACTCCGCTCCAAATAATTCCCTAATTAAATCTTCTGTACTATCAGATTCAGTACCAGAATACTGCCAAATACTTAGTCTTAAGTTTTTCATCCAATGTGGAGTTTCAAAAAGCAATTCGTACTGTTGAGTGTATTTTTTCAAAACTATCAATTTAGTACGATTAAGCTTTAAGCCTATTGAAAAAGCTTCTACTGTTGGCAATGGCGAAGCCACACCACCGCTACCTACTTGAAATCTTTGGCTCAAAGTTCCGGCATATCGCCAAGTAGCTTTTGCTCCTGGCGATAAACACCGCACCGCTAAAATGTGCTTTTCAATTAGAAAGGGAATTTCATAAGCAGGAATTGGATAATAAATATCTGGGATTGAAGTAGGCACTGCCTCACGATACTCATCATAAATTTGATGCCAGTTACCTTGTGAAGTGAGTTGTAAAATCGGTTCAGACATTAGCCTATGCGGAACGAATTACAATCTCGATATGCTCTTCCACTTCGCCAACAAATTTTAGGGGATTTATGCCGGAAATCGGTTTCCCTGCTGAATCAGGGAAAGAATTGCTATATTGCGAAGACCAATTACTTTCTATCCTTAACTGTAAGTTCCTGGTCACCTAAATCCCTCTGTGCATGATTAATTCAACATGATCGCAAAATTCACCCACAATTTCAAAAGGGTCTTTCACACCATATAATTGCAGCTTGTCGCAATAGTCAGATAAAGTAATTTTATTTTCCAGCCACTCTTTAGCCGCTTTGTTGCACCCAATCATGCCAGCAAATTCTTCGTCACTGGCATCAATATCAATTTCCACGGCAAGTAGATCGATGTCATCGTCGGGAACCCAAATAAATCCCTCTCTTTGAGCTATCTGGCTGTACATAAATTAAATTTCCTCCGGAGTGAATTTGTAAGATTTTTTAACTGTGGCGTTGCTTCCAGCTTTCCAAGCATTTGCGCCACCGGTTTTAGCTTTAATATCTGCAACTGCTGTATCAAAGTCATCCGCCATCGTCTTCCCGCCAAAAGGCATCGAAATCGTATCGGTTGTTGGCTTTTGATAAGTATTTCCAGTAATTCTGGATACTCTCTTCACAAAAGAATCTTTATTAGTAAAACTAAGCTTTGCGAACTTGTATTTAGGGGATGAAATCACCACAGGGGTAGTCCCCGCAGCAGTAAGAAAAAATTGTCCGGCTAATGCAGTCCGTAATGCATTAGCGACATCAGCCCCTACAGCGGCACCTTGGGTTGCATGTAAAATCCTAGATGTTTTTATATAAGTAACAATCGTGCCTGTGGCGTTAAAGGGGATAAGATACCCTGCTGTCAGAACTGGTTTTGCCTTGCCGGTACTAATACCTGGAATTGCAGCATATAAAGCTTGTTTCTGTTCCGGAGTCTTTGCTAACCAAAGTTTGTAAGCATCATATCTGGCTTTTTGACTTTCATATCTTTGCAGAGCGCGAAAACCCATTTAAGCTATCCTTTTTTTGTCTAAATTTATTTACAACCATAAGTTGTTTTTTTTTCTTATCCTGTGTGGTGAAACCTAATAGGTTTCAACCTAATTTCTCCACCAGATTTCACAGCCACTCTACTAGCGACTGATTTCTAAGTGTGGTATCAATTAGAAATATTGGAGAAATCAAATTCCCTAACGAGATATAAGCGTATCTAAATCGAAGTATTGCAACTGGTCTGTAGCGCCTGTTATTTCTGAGCTTACCGAGAATAGTCGTTTTTCCGGCTGTCGCAGTGGTAGTACTGGCTTTATCCGGGTCGTTAAGGATTATGTGGCTATCACCCCTATAAGGAACATCAATAGCGTTACAGATTTTTGAGTATATATTCACTGCGTCAGCTTTAGAGTTGACTAACAAATAATTTCCTTTAGCAAAACCGTTATCTGGGTCAGTGTAGCTTGCTGATTTATTCCCGGTAGTGTACGTAATTCCTTTTTTATTATCTAAAAACAAAGTTTTAATTTTATTTGCAATTGCGGTCATGTCTGTTCTAGAAATAGCCGACTTTGTTCCCTCGCTTGAGCATGAGAATTTCATCAACCTACAACTTTTTTCATGTTCAATCAATGGTTCGTCTATTGGTTGTGCTGCCCCGTCTTGAGAGAAGTGCAAGAATAGTTGGGGATGTCCAGCAACAGGGGGGGCAGTATCAAATTTTGAGCCATAAACAACCGCAAGATTTTTACGGCTGTAACCCATAACATTGTAAAATTTGATTTGTTGGTCAATATTACTTGCAGTTGCTGTTATAGCATCAGCCAATACCTTGTCATTGTTATTTAAATTATCTACCCCGTAATCCACCAAATATGCGGCTTTTTTTCCATAACGTCCAACCCATTCAGTAGCGCTAAATTGAGATTCTGTAACTTGTGCAAATTTTCTATCCACGTAAGTTATTGTAGCGCTATCCGTTGATTTAGTTACTTCTGCTTGTCTAACTTCAGCTTCAGTAACCGTAATCCCCCATTTTTTCGGATGTTCAGTTTTAATCGTTTCTATTTCAGTCTTTACTGTCTCTACTTGTACAGGTAATTTCTCTAATTCTGTTAAGCGTGTAACAGCATTTACCAAATTAGTATTAACCGTATTAACGCTGTTTTGTGTGTTTGTAACTGCGTTTTGTATAATTTGCAAAACTTTAGCATCAAATCTAGGATCTTTCTCTAAATTTGCAACCTTAGTTTCTATAGTTTTAGTTTTTACCTCTGCTGCTTTTGCTTTAGTTTCTATAGTTGCTACTTGCGTCTTTAATTGGGTTACTTGCGCTTTAATTCCTGCATTAGAAGAACTAAGGAGGCTATTTGCAAGTTTAATTTTAAGATTTTCAATAGCATTAAATAATATGTTTTTATTTTTAGTTGCTTGAGTGACTACGTTCTTCAGGTTATTGGTCAAGGCATCAATAGCAAATTCAGATTGCTGCTGCACAAGATCAACTTTAGCTTGTGCCTTGTAACTGGAGTTTAGACTAGTTCGCGGTGCGAAACTGTTGAACAAATCAGATAAACAACTTTATTAATAATCAAAAATTACGTCTAGAAGCTATACCATAATAACAGATAGCTATTCAAAGAATTTCTATTTGTTTCGTCATTTTGTGCTGCTTAATTTTTTTGAAATCGGAGATTAATTAATACTAAGTAATTAAGGATAAGCGTGAGAATTCATATTATTTTTAATGATGCTCCTGCTGATGATAGTTAAATTATGAGCGATAATTCCCCAGCCGACCCAACTCGAAAACCCCAACTCTCCTCGATATAAACAACGTTGTAATCCAAAGCATCGTTTCAGAAAACTTATACGTCCTTCAACCCCGTTGTGCCAACGACGAGCTTTTTTAAAGTTTCTCTTTCTTTCATGATTGATTCGTTCTTTACTTCTATAACCTCCCTTGGGTAAAATGACTTCTTTAACTCCTAACATAGCAGCATAGTTTTCATTTGTCTGGGAGTAAACACCTCTGTCAGTAGTCACGATTTTCGGAGGTGAACCAAAATTTTCTACATGTTGGTCAAGACTTGGGGCTAACTGTTGGGTATCGTGAGGATTACCCTTTAAAACTCGATAGTTACTGATAATTCCACCTTCAACTTCATCTAACCAAACTTTATGCCCAAACTCTACATCTACGTTGAGTTTTCCTCGACATATAATATCTGTATGAGATTCAAATATACTGACTATTTTTTCATTATTAGGAACTTTTTCTTGTTTTAAAACTCGTCGATATGCTTGTTCAATCACTTGTTCTATACGAGGGAGAAAGACTGCAATTTTTTGAAGTAGCTTCTGAGAATCTAGAGAATTTAAATTATCAAGAATTATCTTTAATTTTTGAGCCTGTTTCAAGCATGAGCGTGCCACTTGAATCAATTTTGAGTAAGCTTGTTCTCGTTTTTGACGACCAGATTGATTTCTAGTTTTTGACAGGCCATCAATTTGTCTAGAAATTCTTCTAGCTGTACGACTACGATTACGAAAAAGACTTGAATTAACATTTTTTAAATTTGAGAAAAGAATGACTTTAGCTTGTGATAAAATTCGACAGATAACTTTGACTCCATCTACTAATAAACTGTTATCAGACGGAAAGTGAATATTAGTTGCGACTACTGTACCGTCCGTTCTTATCTGTCTCCCCTTAGTTATTTGTAATTTTGTCGCGATTTGAGTCAGACGTTGATTAAAATTCTTTAAAGTCTCTTGACTAATTTGATGTGACCAGCGAATTAAAGTACTTTTGTTAGGAAGAGGATTAAAATAAACTCGACAAAACTGCCTCAACATTAAACTTTCGTTCACGTTTAAAATTGTCTTTTCATAGCTCCAATTACGTAAGTGTTTTAAAGTTAGTATTTGTAAAATGACTTCTACTGGAGTTGAATTTCTTCCAGTTTTCGTCGTGTTTCGATAACGCTTTGATAAATCTGATTCAATCAACTGAAATAAATTTTCATCTAAAAGTATTTTATCTATTTCGTAAATTGAATGATCCATCTCTCCGATTAACTGAATCAGAATGTCAAATTCTTTATCAAATCTATATTTTTTACGTAACATCGAATAATAGCTCCTGCGTAAGCCTTGAGACAAAGAAAATATATTCTGTGAACATACTTTTTTTCGATGCACTATTATTATTTTTGAATAATTAATTTTGAAAAATTCATTTTTCATTAATATTCATAATTCTCCTTTATCGCAATCAATTTAGTTTTCCAAAAATGTAATTCCAAGTTTATTTCAATGCATAGCGATGGCTCCGCGTGCCCTGCCCTGTGCCTGATCCCAAGGATTGCGCTCCCCCAAGCTCCGCTTGAGGCAATGCAAACGGAGTTTGCATTAGTCCTGGAGGCGATCGCCTGTTTGATTGCCTTGCACTCTTATTTAGTTCATCTGTACCATAAAAGTGGAAGAATCGAGATGCAGAAGTTTCGGTTGTGTGCAGGTAAGATTTAACATATATCAATAAGAGTAATAATTTCAGGTTTCGCACCGCGAACTAGACTAAGCAACAAGAAATGACTCAGCAATGCTGAGTTGACAAGATACAGAGATCAAGGATGAAAATCTTTGATATTAAGCAGATTGTAATTGTTATTTGCGGGGCTTTGTTGTATTTTTTTTTACTATTGGATAGCGAATTCTACGTTGTCGTGGTTGTCCCAGTTTCCAGCCTGGAGACTTTCCGCGAGGTTTGGGCGATCGCGCAGGAGTACTAATCGCCGCTAAAATGCTTCCCATAGCCTGGGCAACCCTTCCAGGCGTTAACTTGTCCATAGGCTTCTGCCAAGGTAAAGGGTTGTCAGCAACGACCTGAGCGAGCTAACCACAATTCCCAAGTAATCATTGGCATCAAGTCACTCCAACGTTCACATTGCTTGGGAGTACTAAGCTTTGGAAGAGTCCAGTGTAGGCGTTGCTTTAAAAAACGATACCAGTGGTCAACAGTAAAGCGACGCAAATAAAGTCGCCAGACTTCTTCTAGTGGAGGCATTTCAAGACCCACCCAAGCCAACCACAAAGGTTTGGAGATTCTCAAGTGACCTTTCTCATCAAGACGCTCAACCCTAATCAAGGACATGGGGCGTGTAGCAGTTTTACGGATCTGTTTGATGTATAGCTGCATTAATTTCTGTCGCTGCGGTCTACTATCTTGTAGCGCTTCGTAGACGCTGGGCCATTTGCGTCGAAACACTGGAGACAGGGATAGGTCTGCCAAACTGTAAGCATTACGGGTCAGCAATATGGCATCCGTTAGCTCAAAGGTGGCATCATGGGCTTTGCCTAAATGCTTATAAGCTGCACGGGCGTAATTCTTTCAGTTTGGTTAGTTTCATATTAGCAGGTGAGAGTTGGTGGTTCTTCTCTCATTTTCTGCCCAAGGGGGTCTGTGTTAATCACAGACCCCCTTTCCAAAAATTTTATACCAACAACACACGCTTTCCTTTGTTTACGATCGCCTGCCTTTAGTCTAAACTCCAGTTGTAAACAATGTCTCTTGTTTGAGCAACATAACCGTTAATAACGTTAAAAGTTTGTTCTAAACCTTCAATTTTTAACTCGTTCTTTTTAATGCTCTCTTCTAATTTTCTGGTAGTGTTATAGTTTTTTGTAATCAGCTTTAACTGAGTATTAAATTCAGAAGACACAACTATTTCTTTTCGTAAATCTATTTCTTGTATTTCTTCCTGACTTTTAATAGCTAAAACTGTTAACCCAGCTGAAAATAAAGTTGTCCCAACACTTACAGTAGTTGCAAGAGACGGATTTACTGATTTGAATGCTCCGGTTTTTAAGTTGTCGGTAATTTTTTTTGCATAATCAGCAATCTTTTTCCAGGTTTGAACCTCTTTATTTACTTTTTGTAAGTCTCTTATCTTGGCAGTAGTTTTCATACCTTCAGTAAATATTCTCCCATATTTACTTAAACCAAAAGATATAGAGTTAGTCATATCTCTCAGCCTATAAGCAGCGTGTTGATAGCCTTGTGCTGCCGCTCTTTCTACTAAATCATAGGGAAGATAACTATTCATAATGTACTCTTGAAGGGAATGAATTTAGTCAGAACTTTTAGCACGGGTTCAACGTATCGAGTCAAAAAAACTCCGACATTTTTCATGTCTTTTTCTAAGGTAGAAACTCTTTGCTCTAAAGCGCCTTGATTCGATAGCTGGTCAATTCGTTTATTGAGATTATCAATTGCTTGATAAATAGCTTGAACTTCGTTATCAGTTGCCATATATTTCTCTTAGCTTTGAATTAGCTTGATTAACTCCACTAATAACTTTAGGGGCATCGATACAAGTTATTTTCCCCGCTTCTCCCTTGATGGCGGTTAAGCCAGAAGCGCAAGAGATACAATTTACTTCATAGTTGACCGGAATATCTTGATAATCTTGTGCGTACAAAACACCTGTTGTGTCGCTAATAAGAAAAGCATTTTTGAAAGCACGAATTGGTTGAGCAATTGCAGATACCACCCTCCCGCCTGGATGAGTAAAATATTCAACATCAAAAAATACTTTCTCTGCATTAGTCTCTCTATCTATCTCTGCAAACCGAAATCTTTGTTTGTTTGGGTTTAGTACTCCTGAACCTCTTAGTGCTGTTTGATAATATCTGTAACTAGAATTTTCATCCATAAACCAAGTGCCTGCACCAATCGGTTCATTAACTATAGTTTTTGCAAATAATATTTGAAAAACATCCATTCTTTGAAAGTCACCGTCAAAGTATCTCCCTACACCTAAAACACCTTGCGCTCGTTCTATTTCTACGGGGGGATTGTAGCTGACAATTCGACCTTATCGACCGCCGGTGAGCGAGAAAAGTACTTCAGCAGCGGCGGCATTGTTTTGTGGATTAGTATTTTCTGGAAGATATTTAATTTCCATCTAGGTCGTTAATATTTAGTGATGCAATTATTCCGTTGCCATCATTTAGTAAGATAATTTTGATTTTGAAGATATAGTTGTAGTAGGCTACACCATCCCTGGTTTGAGTTTGGGTGCGAGTTAAAAGTACGTTTAAACATTCCCAGTGAAGCGAATTATAAAATTCTAAAGCTTCACCGTTAACATTGATAAAATCCCCAGTTTCTGTAAGAAGATAGCCATTGAAGTATTGCCTCACTCTCTCCAGCAGCGCTACTAGCAATGCTTGGGGAGAGTTGCCACTGTAACCCAAACCAGCTTTGGGAATCACAAGCATCTGCGGTGTTTGATACGCTCCCTCTCCAAAAATTTGAGCAAA